>JANNFJ010000823.1:0-6783 GCA_031379725.1 Calothrix sp. OTE_75_metabat_31 | reverse complement strand
CTCCGGGGTTTACTGTGTAAATCTTCTTCTGGTTCCGCTTCTAGAACATCATTAATGCGTTCGGTAGAAATAACGATTTCTTGTAATTCATTCCACAGCAACGACAACCGTTGGAAAGGACTCAAAACATTACCCACCAACATGTTGAAGGCAACTAATTGTCCAACGGTGAGGTCGCCTTGAATTACTTGCCATGCACCAAACCACATTAATCCCGTATTGACAAAGGTTTGAATTACACCGCTGATAATCTGCAAGCGGTTGCCAATTATTTGAGCATTAAAACCTATTCTTACCAGCTTATTGAGTAATTCTTCCCAACGCCAGCGCACGGTTTGTTCAATTGACAACGAGCGAACTGTGCGAATTCCGGTTAAAGATTCAATGAGATAGCTGTTCTCTTCGGCTCCAGCATTAAAAATTTCTCTGGAAATGCGGCGCAAAATACTAGTGCTAGCTAGTGCCAGAATAAAAAATGGCGGTACAGTACATAGTACGAATAATGCCATGCGCCAGCTATAGGAAAACATCATGGCTAGATAGATGACCAACGTCAGCATATCCAGCATAATTGATAGTGTTTGCCCGGTTAGGAAACGCTGAATCTTCTGGTTTTCTTGGATGCGTGAGACAATATCCCCAACATAACGTGACTCGAAATAGGAAAGGGGCAAGCGAAAGGTATGTTTGATAAAACCGATTAGTAGCGAGAGACTAACACGGTTAGCTGTGTGGTCTAGCAAATACTGCCGCACTCCGTTCATCGCCACACTAAACAACCCAAAAACAACCATCCCCAAACCGACAGCATTTAAGGTGGCAAGGCTGCGCTGTACTAGCACTCTGTCGAGCAACAGTTGGGTGAATACTGGCGTTACCAGTCCAAATAGCTGCATTAGCACGCTTGCGAGGAAAACTTCTATCAGTACCTTATAATGAGGTTTGACTAACTCAAAGAACTTCCAGAAACCAGCACCCTCGGCTTTGGCATCTTTGAGCATGGCTGTAGGTTGCAGTAGTAATGCATACCCAGTCCAACCAGCGTTAAATTCTTTTTTCGTTAGGCTACGTTGACCCAGGGCAGGGTCGCAGATAATTACCCGCTTTTTAGTTACTGCATAAACGACAATAAAGTGCTTTCCTTCCCAGTGCGCGATCGCCGGCAGGGATTGTTCTGCTAATTTATCGAGAGTCGCTTTCACGGGACGGGTAGCAAAACCGAGGCTTTCGGCTGCGGTTGCTAAAGCCCGTAGCGATGCACCACTGCGGTTGACATTGGTCATATCCCGCAAGCGATTCACACTAAAGTGCTTACCCCAATAGTTGCCAATCATTACCAGGCAAGCAGAACCGCAATCTGATGCGCTTTGTTGGGCATAAAATGGATACTGCTTTGTGAGTCGTCCCCACAAATGCCCCGCTCGCACTTTAGGGCTGGGAAAGAAGGGAAGTGCTTTTTTTGGCTTCTGTTTTGGCTCTTGTTCTCGTTGAGGAAAGGGAATTATTTTGGCTGTGGTGTCCAGACGCTCAGTTTTGGACTTGCTTTTTCGCGGTTGCTCAATGGTTACAGCTGGATGCTCTTGGGAATCCAGAAACTCGGCTAATTCCTGACAATTCAAGAGTGCTGCGGACAGGTCTGATTTTTTCAAAATGTAAGCGATCGCCGATTGCGTCACCTGCCAACTGCCCTTTTTGGTAGCATAAATGTTGCCAGGAGTCAATAATTTATTTTGAGAATCTTGTAGTTCACCTTTGTATAAAATAAATAAGTCCGAATCCTGTAATAGTTGCGTACTTACATCAGTTTCTAGATTGTGTCGTTCAAACAGGGATAAGGCTTTGAGCATCCCCTCGACTATTGATGTATGCCGGGGAAATTGTGACTGGCGACACAATAGTAGCAAATCCCAAAGTTCGGCTCGCTGATAGAGATGCGAGCGAATACTTGGATATTGGCTAATCGATTGCAATGTCTCTTCGTTGAGATAACAAAGCTTTAAATTGACAGAAGCTCTTGCACTGTAAGGAATGAACTCCTCATTGGGAAACAAAGTCAGTTCACCAAACGATGCTCCAACCGTTAGGGTAACGATTAAGTTATCAGCGCTGTCCAGCAGTCTAACCTTACCTGCAAGGACTATATAAATCCCAATCTTAGAGGATGTCGCTTGCCAAAATTTTGCGACTGGTGGCTCGATAATTTCTACTGTTGCTAAACAGCTTTGTAGTTCTCTATCTTGTAACGTGTCACCCAAGGCATGGGCTATATGTTCTTTTTGAATTTGTGAAAACACTGATAGCATTCCCTCCGTTTTTTCAAAAATTCTGATTGGCAGATGGCGGCACAACTGTACTTTGTCTTAATGATAATTTTTAATTAAAAACTAATTAAGATAACCAGCCGTACCAATCATATTTAGGGGTTATCAAATACATATACTTAGAGCTATATTCATTAATATATACATACTAATGGGTGGCGCTTACCTGAAACATTATCCTTTACTTACTAATGGCTGTCGGATTGATATCTATAAAGCTGTTTCGCCTGTAATTATTCTATCGGTGTAGATTTTAATTATATTTAACCTTAATAATGTCAGTTATTCAAGCTGAATCAATTGTTTTTTTAGACATATCACCTGCAGTTATGTCCTGAAGTTTTGTTTATTATTAATTTCCCTATCTCTAACGAATACTATTTCTTGACGATGCACTGTATTCCCGACGTTAGAGACGTTACATTTAACATCTCTACGGGATTGATTTGGCGCAACTTTATACAGAATTAGTACAAGTATGTTTTTTATTAACTATAATTTTTGCACAATTGTACCTCGATCCTGAAATATACAGAACAAGCCATATCTAGAGTTACTAACCATACTTAAATAAATGTGAGTTAAGGGGTGTGACCCACTACTCATGGAGGCAACTAATATGATTAATGATTATTAATTAATGGCTAGTACTGCGTGCTTAATCTTTTTGATAGTGATTTTTATGACATTTTTTTTGCTCCAACCCTTTAAATTAATAGTCAGAATCCGAAGATAGCGTGACGGGAGCATCTTATTTAGGCGTGTAGTGCCTACGCACTACAAAATTATAAATGTGCCAAAACTGGATGCTCCTAGCATGACTACTTACCTACCAAAATTAATGATATAAACTCTCCTCATGGTTCACGTCATTAATTTTGCCTAATAGCAAGACCCACATTCCTAACAATTATTGCGAAGTAGGGGATCTGATAGTTCTTCCTTTAATGACAATTAGGAAGATAATTAAATTTGTTTGACTCCGCAAAGTTGCCTTGACGGACTAATAGACTGCAAATTGGATTGTGGATTCGATGGTAAATCGCTAAGTTCAATATCACTATTCTTGCTGTGTTCGGTTGGGGCAAAACTTGAGGACTTTTGCTTGGTGGATAGCCCCATTTGTTTGAGCAAGCGATTGATATGGCGATCGCTAACTTCAATTTCCAATTCTTTGGCTAGGTGCTTACTTAACCATTGTGCAGTCCATTGCCCAAATGGATAACCGCAATCTCGCGGACTCCGGGTAACTAATTCCTTCAAGCGTTCGACATATCGCTCGTCAGCCATTTTCGGTCTGCCAAACGGTCGTTCATTCCATTTATGTGCTAAACCAGCTTGTGCTAAGGCAATCCAGTATCGTGCCATCTCTTGCGAGCAGCCTAATAACTGACAAATTTGAGTTTGAGTTTTACCCATATCTGCCAGTAACATAATTTCTAGCCTGCGTCGGTATTCGGGCTTTAAGGAGCCTTGCAAGTTTTTCAGCAAGACTTTGCGCTCAAATGGCGTGAGGAGTTTGCTTTGAGCTAAGTCGTAAGCTTCAAAAACTTGCTCGTGAATTAGTTTTTGTGACATAATTTTCTTACATCGTTTTTTGTAGTTGTGGGCATTTCGTGTCTGCTACAGCTGTGACTGATCCCGACCAAGGTTGCACAGTTGTATAAATTGATTTAGCTAGAAATAGCTAGTTAGTTTTACACAATGCGATTAACCCTTGTTTGCCTCTTAGGACGTTGCTTGTCTAAGAGGTAAATAGGGGCTGATTGAGTGTAAACATGAAAAAGAATATTGACCGAAAGTAAAAGCTTTTCGACTCCTATTTCCAGCCTCATTGCCTTTCACCCTGATTATTAACGCTCCGCTTGGGAACACATCACATACAGGCTACATATACTTGGCATAGGTAGTATATCCATAGTCGTTTACCTCTATAAAAGGACTCGGTAACAGGTAATATCAATGAAAAAGTGGTGTAGTATACAAAAAATAGTTGTGATTACCCTGTAATATAATTCTTCAAAGCTTAATCGTATAACTTCAAAGACTTCATCAGGATAGGCGAGATAAACTTTAAAACATTAATAGGTAAGAGCGTTCTCCAAGCTGTTTTCTTAGTAGCGCTTGAAATTTTACTGTTTTGACAAAAACTTTAGCCGAAAAAATTGCATCAAACACATGGGAGCGAAACGATACGGATAACAGTATCACTTCATGAAAAAACTAGATTATACAAAGCACAGCGCAGCCAAAGATTAAGTATATTTTGTGTTTGAGCTTTACCTAGCTTTTAAAAGCTAACACCACAAATAATAATGACACATCTTGTCTATTAATGTAATCTATCTAAATGAAATTTTTTAAAGTTTGCGTTCAAGTCACATTCATAAAAACTTGCATCTAATAAGGACTGCAAAGTTATCCCTTACAATTTATACTTCCAGTTGTTCGTAGGGTTTGTTTTGAGTTGGTGCAATATCTGTGTCAAACGATGTATCGGTATGACAGAGTACTATAGTCGAACAATAGAAACTTGTGTGACTTTGAGCGCGAAAAAGCAATTACCTCCGAATAGTTAATAGGTATACATTAAGGGTTTATTACAACGGCAAGCCTATTGTCAAGCCGCTAACGGTAGGTTAAAAGCGATGTTTACAGAAATTTCATAAAGTCTTTGCAAGATTTTCATATAATCAACCGATACGTTATGTGAAATGATATCTATCGAACTAGTTGTGCGTTGGAATTAAAGAATTGCCGCGATAACCCTCGCGTAATTAATATTGCCGTTAGTAAATTCGCTAATGCGATCGCAAATAAAACAACGATTTGATACGAAGCTGCTTCATCCGGTTTAACACCACCAAGTAACTGTCCGCTATAAAAACCAGGTATTGTCACCATTGCCACGAGAGTCATTTGGTTAATAGTTGGCATTAAACCAGCTTTGATGGCATCTCTACGATACTGGGAAACAGCTTGTGCCGCAGTTGCCCCCAAACTCAGATGCGTTTCAATTTCCATTTTGCTCGAATCAATCATTTTTACCAACCTTTCCCCAGCCAAAGCTGCTGCATTCATTGCACCACCCAGCACCATCCCAGCTAGTGGAATTACATAGCGAGGTTCAAACCAACGTTCGGGTTGAATTATCAAAATATTGATATACACAACAGCGATCGCAGTACTAACAAACATCGAACCCCACACCAAAGGCAAAATGAGGGGGATTTTTGTAGTGATGCGATTTTTGGCGACAATTGCCGAAATCGTGAGTATGATTGCTAAAATCGTCAAAACTGCGCCACTATTATTTAACTTATAAATGGAATCCAACGCATATCCCAAAACCACAAGTTGGAGGATAGTTCGACCACTTGCAACAAGCAGGGTATATTCTAAACCCAAACCTTGCCAAGCTGATAAGCCGATAGTAATAGCCATCAGTGCCACACAAACGGCTAAATCGGTAAAATCTAACGCAATTACTTGCTGCATGGTGTCGTTTTCTCCTAAAATTTGCTATCTGTAAACAAAATCAATCGATCGGGAACCTTGCTTGCTTGTGCTGCCTCTTGATGGTTAATATATGATGTCTGGCGAATTCCTGTAAAACTCAGTAAAACTGCTGATTAAAGGGTATTCGAGGCAACAGCATTTCTCACCTGCTTTGATTAAAAATTCAATTAGCATTCATATTACTTCCTACCTGCACCTTTTTCCGACCCAAACAAAACTTATGATTCAAAGTGTAAAATCCATTCCTGCCTTTGACAACAAGCTGCAATATGCCGCGATTGAAGCCGAAGTTAGCGCTGCTGTTTTAGAGGTACTATCATCCGGTCGCTACATCGGTGGGCCAGCAGTAGAGGGCTTTGAAAAAGCTTTTGCTGCTTATCATGATGTAGCAGATTGTATAGCATGTAACTCAGGTACGGATGCACTTTACTTGGCTTTACGTGCTTTTGATATTGGTGCAGGAGATGAGGTCATTACAACACCTTTTACCTTCATTGCTACTTCGGAAGTTGTTAGCGCAGTTGGTGCAAAGCCTGTATTTGTGGATATTGATGCTACATATAATTTAGATTTACAGCAAGTCGCAGCAGCAATTACACCCAAAACCAAAGCAATTATTCCAGTACATTTGTTTGGACAACCTGTGGATATGGCAGCGTTGATGGAATTAGCCAACGCACATAATTTAATTGTCCTCGAAGATTGCGCCCAATCCACAGGGGCAACTTGGAACGGTGAAAAAGTCGGCAGTATTGGACATGTTGGTTGTTTTAGCTTTTACCCCACTAAAAATTTAGGTGCTTGTGGAGACGGAGGGGCAGTTACCACCAACAACCCCGAAATCGCTGCCAGGATGCGGAGGATTAAAAATCACGGACAATCGCATCAATATTATCACAACGAAATCGGAGTCAATAGCCGCTTGGACTGCATACAAGCGGTT
>JANNFJ010000821.1:0-4165 GCA_031379725.1 Calothrix sp. OTE_75_metabat_31 | reverse complement strand
TGCAGCCAAATATCGGTTACCTTTTTCGTTACTGAGTGATAAAGGCGACAGTATTCGCAATCAATATGGAGCCAAGGCAATGATGGGTTTATTTCCCGGTCGCATAACCTATGTAATTGACGGTAATGGAATAGTGCAATATATCTTTGACTCAATGTTCAATTTTAAAGGACACGTTGAGGAGACTTTGAAAACTCTGCAACAGCTAGCAGCAAAGTGAAATTTTTCTAAATAAAAAATGAACGTGGATATTCTGATTATGAATCCACGTTCATTTTTACTTGTAGGATAGGCATCCTGCCTGTCCGTTTGAATATACAGTAGTTGGGATACCTATCCCCACTATTTTATTTAGTTACCTTCTCTGGCATAATATTGGCATGGCGTTCCTTTTGAGAGTTGCTATTACTATCGACTTTAATATTTTTACCATTGCCGTTAGCATAACCGTTACCGTTGGTATTTTTTCGAGGTTGTAGAACGCCGTACCCACCGTGATTGCGCTCATAAATAACGTTAATTTCTCCTGTTTGAACGTTGTTGAACATATAAAAATCATGCCCGACCATTTGCAAATGCTCTAAAGCTTCCGTAACAGTCATCGGAGGCATTGCAAAATACTTGGTACGAACTACTTCTTCGGGTAGCTCAGGAGTGCGATCGCCGATTAAATCAGGTACAACCGTTAGAGTTTCAGCCGTAACTTCCTCGTCATCTGGAATTTGAGTTTTCTTATCTTGAAGTCGTTCTTTATACTTTCTTAATTGACGTGCGATTTTATCAGCAACTAAATCAATGCTTGCATAGAGGCTTTCACTGCTTTCCTCAGCACGGATAACGTTTTTATTCGCGTAAATTGTCACTTCTGCTGCTTGTCTGGGGTTAATCCGGGGATTGCGAGCTACACTCAAATGGACATCCACTTCATTTGTAATGTTCTGAAAGTGGCTGACTGCCTTTTCAATTTTTTGATGCACATATTCCCGGATTGCATCAGTAATTTCGATGTTTTTACCGTGGATGACAAGCTTCATATATACTCTCCCGCTCAATATTGGACTTCGAGATGCAAAGTGCTGATTATGGTAAAGTCTATCGCTGCCGCCAATAAAAATTATAGATGAATTACAATTACTGTTTTTAGCCTAATCGGTAACCACATGAATTTCTGCGTTGTACCAAGCCGATATTTTTCGGATATCAAATTTCTACCCTATTTCCAAATTATCCGTCGATAATTACTTAAACTAATCAGACAATTAAAGTTTGCTTATTGCTCCTTAAAATCGGTAACTTTTGGTCGTATAGAAAAGCTTGGAGAAATTAGATATTCTTGGTAATTTATTCACTGTGGCTTATAAATAATTGATTAGACATCAGCCATTGCATTGATTCTTCTTGATTGGCGTGATGTATGTAGCAGAGAAATCCTCCCAGCACCATTACCATTAAATTTATATATTCAAATTAGCACTTTGTATTTTATAAAACTGCTTCTGTTTACTTTCCGTTACAATCATTTGCACTGCTTGACATTTCTTATTTGGGGATTTGTCACTTAAAGTACTTTTACGAAGCTAGATAGTTGATTTTTCCTATGAATTATAGTAGTAACTCGCTAAAATCTATTTGTTCGTTATATAACCAAGAATTAATGCCATATTTAGATGTACTAAATTGGCAGCGCAGTCTCTTAGAAGAACGGATTAATAATCCAAATTTAGAAGATATATTAATCTTGGTCGAGCATCCACCCGTTTATACTTTAGGACAAGGGGCAAACCCTCTATTTCTCAAATTTGACCCAGAAAAATGCGACTACGAAGTACATCGGATTGAGCGTGGTGGTGAAGTTACGTACCATTGCCCAGGGCAAATAGTTGGGTATCCAATTTTAAATTTACATCGTTACCGTCAAGATTTACACTGGTACTTACGTCAGCTAGAAGAAGTGTTAATTAAATTACTTGAACTATACGGGCTTGAGGGAACGCGCATTGCCGGGTTAACAGGAGTTTGGCTGGAAGGACGTAAAGTCGCGGCAATTGGGATTAAAGTCAAGCGATGGATTACTATCCACGGGTTTGCCTTAAACGTTTGTCCCGATATGAGCGGATTTGAGCGAATCGTTCCTTGTGGGATTGAGGGTAAGTCAGTTGCCAGTTTAGCAGAATGGATACCTCATATAGATTGCGATCGCGTCCGTCAAGAAATAGCAGGTTGCTTTGCTCAAGTATTTGAAGTTGATTTAGTCGAGTCTGTCCATCAATAGTTCGGATTATCAAAAATTTCTATAAATAAGCGTTTATTAATAAAGACAATATTAAGATTAAAGAAATCGGGATTTAAACATAGTATAAACGGAACGACAAGCATTGTGAAAATTATTCCTAAAAATAATTTTCCGGTTATTAATTAATTGAGCCAGTATTTATGTAGTAAGTACCACAATATCTGACTAACGACAGTTTACTTAGATATTTAATCTACTTTTATACATTGTGATAAATAATTTTCCGCGCAACTCAAGCCAAAAGCCTGTAGATTCGCTCTCAACTCAAGAAGGATATGGACACGCAGCACCACTTGCACCTTTAAGAGAACGGGATTGGACAGAAATCACATTGCTGTTCGACAGGCAAGACAGCGATGAAATTGAAGCGGATATAATTGAGAAATTAAGTATGCTGCATCCCGAACCATGTTGGGACGAAGATCCATATGAGTTTTTGAGCGAATATTTGTAAAATTGATGTCAGTTTTCGGTTGGCATCTGTAGTTCCATTTAAGGATATAGTAATTCCCAAGCAGATGAGATACACGTGTAGGGGCGCAAGGCATTGCGCCCTTATCTTGGTACAAAATGGCTATACCTAAGAAGGTTGAGAAACGCTATAAAAGTATTATTTATTAAGCCGACTTAAAAAGGTTTGTAATCTTTCAGTCTTGGGATTGTTGATCAGTTCACTGGGGGAACCTTGTTCTGCGATCGCACCACTGTCCATGAACAATACACGATTAGCAACCTCGCGGGCAAATTGCATTTCATGAGTAACGACTACCATTGTCATACCCTCAGATGCAAGTTGCTGCATAACTTGCAAGACTTCACCCACAAGTTCCGGGTCTAATGCACTAGTCGGTTCGTCGAAAAGGATAATTTGCGGGTTCATACATAAACTACGGGCAATTGCAACACGCTGCTTTTGTCCTCCTGATAGCTGGTCGGGATATGCAGATGCTTTTTCAAATAACCCAACTTTTTCTAGATAAAGTCCAGCAAGTTGAGCGCTTTCTTTTGGTGCTTTCCCCAATACTTGACGCTGTGCTAGTGTCAAATTTTCCAGAACACTTAAGTGCGGGAAAAGATTAAATTGTTGGAAAACCATTCCTACTTGGGTTCGGAGACGGCGCAATTGAGTTTGTGAAATAATTGCTTGGGATAAATCGATACCATTGACTGTAAGATTTCCGCCGTTGATACTTTCAAGACGGTTGAAGCAACGTAAAAGAGTACTTTTACCGCAACCAGAGGAACCAATAATAGCGATAACCTCACCACGATTAATTGTACCGCTGATTCCTTTGAGTACTTTGAGGGCTCCAAAGTTTTTCTCTACGTTTTGAAAAATAATTGCGGGGGTGGATTGTGGCATTTCCCAAGATGGCATTATCTAACTTGATTATGCACAATTTTTGGGAACGGTTGTAAATATTTGCTTCGCTTTGTACCTCGGCGACTTCGGGCTAGTATTATAAAACCAACTTTAGTAGTTATGTATTATTTTCCAAAGCTTTAATTGAGTTAACTAACCACAAAGGACACAAAGGACACGAAGGAAGAGAATGCGAAGAGGTTTTGTTCGCTGGGCTATTAGCTGTTTGCTTTGTTTGCTGGTGCTGGGTGGGTGCGAGTCGGGTGGGGATAGGGGAAAAATTTTGCTTGTGGGTACTGAACCTGCTTATCCTCCGATGGAGTTTCAAGGGAAGAAGGGAGAGTTGCAGGGGTTTTCGATTGATTTGATGAATGCGATCGCTTCTGGTGCTAATTTTAAGATTAATTTTCAAACTGTGCCGTTTGATGGGTTAATTCCGGCATTGCAGGCAAATACGCTGGATGTGGCAATTAGTTCGATGACCATTACTGAGGAAAGGTCAAAGACGG
>JANNFJ010000814.1:0-3673 GCA_031379725.1 Calothrix sp. OTE_75_metabat_31 | reverse complement strand
CTAGACAAAAAATCTTGAACTTCTTCAAAACTGCCTTTATACAGAGATAGTTGTGATCGGAAGCTGTTTAAAGTTGTCACCTTTGGTAAAATCCGCATCAGGGTGACAGTATAAGTCAGTAAAAATGACAACGATGCACTTTCTGAGCTTGAGAACAAGCTTGTCCCTACTAAAATGATAACTAGTAAAACAGCAATTCCCACTGATTCGGTCAAAGGAGCGCTCGCACAATAAAACTTATATCCTTTTAAATCTGCAACATAGCGACTGTTGAGTGCTTGCTTTGCACGCTTTAACTCCCTCAATTCGGCATTAAATGATTTAATAACTCGGATACCACTAATCATCTCAGTCACTAGCGTTGAAAAACCCTCAATTGCGATCGCAGCTTTGCGACTATGGATCTGGAGGTTTTTCATTAATGCTCGTAGTGGTAAAAAGATTATTGACAAACTAATTAAAGCAATAATCGTTAAAGTCGGGGATAGCGTTATTAAAAAAGACAACAGAAAGCCGATTATTAGTAAATATCGAGCTACCTCAAGGTATAAGGAAAATAATAATTCGCTACGTTGAGCTTGCTCGTTTATATAACTGAGAAGTTCACCTAAATTTGTTCGCGTGTAAAAGGATACTTCTAACTCTAAAAAACGCTCAACACATTTTTTTCGGAGTAAAGTACCACTCCTAAGCATAAAATCATAAATACTAATACTTGATAAATAGCTAAAAAAGTTTTTGATTATTGTTAAACATAACAAACTTAAAAGAATTACTAATAACTGCCATTTTTCAGGAAAATAAGTATGGAAAGTAAATATTTTTGTTAAGAATCCAGTGGATTGTAAGCTGTTATTTATTTGAGTATGGCTTAATGCTTGAGTTAAAGGTAATACTAATGCAGCGCTAATAACTTCCAGCACAGATAAAATCATTGCTAAAATCATAGCCATAACCGCAAGAAATTTATGCGGCTTCATGAATTCATATAAAGAACTGAATGTCTTATCTTTAAACATTTGATTTTTTGACATTTAACGACTTACAACTTGCCAACGTGCTTGACTAGGGTCAAAGCGCAGTTTCACAGCATCACTGTTTTGAGTAATATTAACTAATCGCTCGCCTTCATGTAAAAACCAAGCTTTATCGGCTAATGGTCTACCAGTCCATAAACCAAGTTTAGACTCTGGAGAAAAGTTAAAAACCCAATTATCGTACATGTCAAATCCCAAAGTAGCAATCATAGTAGGCCAAGCGGCTTTAATATCGGGATTAAGCTCAATTTGAATATCACCTTTTATTTTATTGGTTGCTATAAATTCTGCAAGGGCATCTTGACGATTTATCTCGTAAAGGTATACCCCTGTTACTAACCAACTTGTGCTAACTCCAAATAGTCCGATAGTCATTACCAAAGCAATGATTTTTCGGGAAATCTGGATGCGATTTTCTAAAAACCTACACCATACCCAACCAATTAAAAGCACGAAAAACGGAATTAATGAATATTTTTTGCGAGTTTCGACTGTATACCCACCAGCGACTGCATAAAGTAATGCAGATCCAAAAATTAACAGCAGTATATAAGGAAGTAGGCTTTTATTTAGTGGTGGTACTTTAATATCTGTAAAATTAATTTGCTTTATAAAAGCAAAACAAGCAAAGATAAAAGCAGATAACAAAATTGTAAAAATTAGAACATCCTGCAAATTCCAGTCATAAAATATCAAATTCCTAGTCACCGGACTCAACCAAGGTTGAAAAATATAGTAATTTGTGTACTGACGAAAATAGATTGAAAAAATAGCACTGATATGAAATCCAGGTGGATACATCCTATTGGCTACTGGATAAGTAAGTTTATAGGATATTAAAAAGCCTAGTCCACTCAAAAATGGAGCTAATGCCGAATATTTATAACGGATATTGCGAACAGTATTTTTCCAATTAATTTTTCTATTGGTTTCATCAATACAAATTATGATACCACTAAACATGAATGCGAAAATGAGAATTTCATAAAGCGATTGAGCCACAAATGTGAGAGTAAAACTAATTACAAACACATAAGGCTGTGCTTGTTTATTGTTAGCAAAGGTCATCAGCAACAATAAATTTCCCCAAAATATTGTCGTCGCTAGCATGGGTGTATATCCCATGACATTGACAAGAGTTTGATAGCCCCAGGGAAAAACACCGACGATTAAAGCTAGGACGAGTGAAATTCCTGTCCTTTTAAATAAAATTTCAGTAACTCTAAAAAATAAACAAACTGTGACTATGTGGGTAAAAACGGCAAGATAAGAACAAAAAGCAGGGTGATTTGTGAGTATACCATTAACAGCTTGACTTAAAAGCCGCCACATGCCTTGAAATGCTAGCCATTCAGCACAAAAGCTGAAGAATCCATTATTTAGCATATTCCGGTAGTGGAATTCTTCGGAAAATAATGGATGTCCTCCTAGTGCAGGAAACCATGCTGCAAGTACAGCAGTTACGAGAATGATATAGGGGGTAAAGGTTTGAATTGATTGTTCTTGCTTTTGGAAAGTATTTTTGAGTGTTGGATTTTTAATCATTAAATATGCTCCGATTGAAATAAGGCGCTATATGCATTTTGCGTTCCCGTAGGGTAGCGCTACTAAGAACCTTCTAACTTGTTTAATATTTCAGTTATTTTTTGGGCAGCAGTGCCATTTCCGTAGAGTTGCGGTGATGCTGATGGTTGGGTGAAATTAGCGATCGCATTCTCTAAGTCCTCTGGTTGCACCAGGTGGTTCCAACCTGTATCTACCGTTTCTTGCCACTCAGTTTCATTACGGAGCGTAAAGCAAGGACGGTTGAAAATATAAGCTTCTTTTTGCATCCCACCGGAATCTGTAATCATTGCACAGCAATTACTCTCTAGCTTCAACATATCCAGGTAACTGACTGGAGGAATGGCAGTAATTTTGCCCGTGGTTAAATAGTCATCCAAACCTTGTTTGTGGATTTGTGCTTGGGTTCGGGGGTGGATGGGAAAAACTACAGGTAAGTTGAGTTTTGTCAAGTTATCGAGAATTGCAGTTAAGCGATCGCTATTATCTGTGTTGCTAGGACGATGAATAGTTGCTAAATAAAATCCTTGGGGATTGAGTTGGTATTTTTCGAGAATATGGGATGAGTTTTGAGCTTTAGTTTGAAAAGTTAAGATGGCATCCATCATTACATCCCCCACTAAATAGACACCTGTTTCAATTCCTTCTTTTTGCAAACATTTTAACGCTAATTGTGTGGGTGCAAATAATAACTGTGCTAAATGGTCTGTGACAACTCGATTAACTTCTTCGGGCATTTCCCGATTATAGCTGCGTAATCCGGCTTCAATATGGACAAGAGGAATATGCAATTTTGCTGCTACTAGCGCACCTGCTAATGTTGAGTTTGTATCACCATAAACGCATACAGAATCGGGTTTATTTTGGAGTAGCAATTCCTCGATTTGTTCCATCATTCTCCCTGTCATTGCACCATGACTCAAGCTATGAATATTCAAATGATAATCGGGTGAGGGCAAATCTAAATCAGCAAAGAAAACATCTGACATTTTGGCATCAAAATGCTGACCTGTATGAATCAACATTTCATCGATGCCAGAATCCCTTAACGCAAAGCTCACAACCGAAGCTTT
>JANNFJ010000774.1:0-2414 GCA_031379725.1 Calothrix sp. OTE_75_metabat_31 | reverse complement strand
AAAAGATACGGCGGACCTGAAGTCCTTATTGTGGAAGAGTTTGCAAAACCAAAGCCAAAAAGTAACGAAATCCTGATTAAAGTAATGGCAGCATCACTCAATACTGCCGATGTTCGTATGCGTGCACTAGATGCAGGCGGTGGTGTAAAAGGATTTGTTAGTAAGATTATCATACGTTTACTCGTCGGAACCAAAAAGCCGAAACGAATTCAAGGAACTGTTCTGGCAGGAGAAGTCGTTGAAGTAGGAGATGAAGTTACCAGGTTCAAAGTAGGTGACGAGGTATACGCCATGACCGGCTTTAGCTTTGGTGCTTTTGCTGAATATTGTGCTCTACCTGACAAGCGTGCAATTGCTCTTAAGCCAAAGAAAGCCAGCTTCGAAGAAGCAAGCGCAATACCTTTTGGTGGTAATACTGCACTATATTTTTTACGTAAAGCTGGTGTGAACAAGAACAAGAAAATATTAATCTACGGTTCAACCGGTGCGGTTGGGACATCTGCAGTTCAAATCGCGAATTATCTTGGTGCTGAAGTGACAGCTGTGAGCGGTCCGGACGGAATGGACCTCACCAAGAAACTTGGTGCTATGAGGGTTTACGACTACAGAAAAATCCAACTTGAGGGTATTAAGGGTTCTTTTGATGTAGTCTTTGATGCAGTTGGTAAAATATCGAAATCAGCAGCATCTCATTTGATTGCCAGGGACGGTAAGTACATTACTGTTGAAGGTCTTGATGTTGCCAAAGAATCATCTTCCAAATTAGAAGAACTTGCAGATATGTTCAACAGTGGCAAGCTAGTAGCAATAATCGACAAGACATATGATATTGATGACATAGTCGAAGCAAACCGCTACGTTGACTCCGGCCGTAAAAAAGGTAGTGTGGTTATAATTGTATCAAAAAGTAAGATGAAGGGGCTCAAATGAAATTAACAACAGCAAGAACAACAGCTTTACTTTATATTGGATTAGCTTTAACGGGAATGTTCGCATTCTTGTTTGCAAGAGATAAATTGCTGGTTGATGGTGATGCGGTCGCCACTGCTGCAAATCTTGTAGCAGACGAAGGATTAGCACGATTAGGCATCGCTGCCGAAGTCGCAGTAGCTGGCTTTCAAGCATTGGTTGCTGTGTGGTTTTACAAGCTTTTTCGCAGTAAAGACAGCTTTGGAGCCGGATTGATTGCAGTATTTGGCATGGTTAATGCGGTGTTGATACTAATTGCCTCAGCAATGTGGCTATCGGCGCTAAACGTCGCAACTAGTGGCGGACAAACAGATACAGCTTATATGCTATTTAACCTACATGAGAACATTTGGGTTGTTGCAAGTTTGTTCTTCGGACTTTGGCTTCTACCTATGGCATATATGGCTAAGCTAACAAAAATGCCTCGTCCTCTAGTATGGTTTCTTCTAGCGGGTGGTATTGGCTATATTTTGTCCACCTTCACAGCAATACTTTTGCCTGATCAAACAGCATTAACAGAAGCGCTACCACTAGCCGCTACTGTAGGAGAATTCTGGATTATCGGCTACTTACTTTTCAAAAAAGTTAAAGTTTAGTTTTGACTTGCGGAGGTTAAGCACAATCCTCGCAATAATCGTATGCGAGCTTAGCAGTCGGGCTTGGTTGGGTTGCAGCAGCCTTTGGCATAAACTATCTTTTTGAACGACGATCGTTTACTCTTTTTGCAATTAATGCTAAATACAACATTATTGCAGCCTCAATAATGGGATTAATTATCGGGGCTTTTTAATAACACTACAAGATTCAAGACCTGTACGCTGAGACAAATAAAAGTACCCCTTCAGTTGGGGTTTTATTTGCCCCGTCCGGCCAAGCCCCGAACGGTTAGTCGTCCGCGGCGGCTAGAAGTTCGGTCGATAAAGCCACGCACAAATCCGCCAGCTGGCGGAGAGCATAGTTGTAAGCCGTGCTTTTTTTGGCTCGTAAAAACAACCATAAGCACTTTGATGTTGTGTATTTGTCTATAATATATTAAAAAAGTAGACATTTAGTGTTTTTTAAGGCATATTATAGCTATATAGCTTTCGCTTATCATCTAAGGTTTATCCGATGTAAGCTATGGCCATATGTTGTTTGGAGGTATGAGGTAGTATTCTGCTACAGCGCAGTTACGGTATTTTAATTAAACAATCAAACAAAAGGTCTTTCATCGAATAATGAAAAAACCAGTTCGACAATCTAAATTAATGAGGCATTTTAGTAAACTTGCTGGGCCAATTACTAATTTACCCAAAATTACACCATATAGAGTTGAATTTAAAAATATTGTCAGCAACGATCAGCTTATATATCAGTTATGGGCTAGGGTGATAACTTTTGGAGCTCTTGGCATAGTAATCTGGTTCGCACTGATCCTATTTAATCCTTCTCATTGGATAATTAAC
>JANNFJ010000763.1:0-2436 GCA_031379725.1 Calothrix sp. OTE_75_metabat_31 | reverse complement strand
GTGGTCAGTTGTTAGTGGTCAGTTGTCAGTGGTCAGTTGTTAGTGGTCATTATTCATTTTTAACTATTAACTCTTAACTCTTCCCCACTCCCCTTTCCTTCAAAAATGCATCGAACATAAACCTGTCAGGTAGTGAAGGTTGGGCACCGGATTTTGTTGCTGCGATCGCACCAGCTGCAGCAGCCCAAACCACTGCTTGGCGGATGTTTAAGCCTTCAGCTAGGGCTGCTGCTAGTCCACCGTTGAAGGCATCACCTGCAGCAGTTGTGTCAATGGCTGTGACGGGAAATGCAGGTATAAAAAAGCTTTCCTCTGTTGTTGCACAAAATACACCTTTAGCACCAAGCTTGACAATAGCGCATTTGACACCACGCTGAAGTAAAGCGTTTGCAGCTTGGGCAGCAGTAGCTTCGCTATCCACTGTAAAACCTACTAGTTGTCCAGCTTCGATTTCGTTGGGTGTAATGATATCTACTAGTGGGTAAAGTTCATCAGGGAGATTGGGTTGTACGGGTGCGGGGTCTAAAATAACTTTTACTCCAACGTTGTGGGCAGCTTTGGCAGCGGACACTACCGCAGACATGGGGATTTCTAATTGCATTAACAAAGCTGTTGCTTGCGGTAACAGACTCGATAATCGCGCCACATCTTCATCATCTACAAGTCCATTTGCACCTGGGATAACAATAATCTGATTTTCTCCCGCATCGTCAACGATGATAACAGCCACACCCGAATTTGCGATCGCTTCGATAGAAACATTATCGGTACGTACCCCTGCGGTTTCGAGGCTGCTAATTAGTTCATTTCCAAAGCTGTGTGCCCCAACTCGTCCGACCATGTAAGTCGGAATACCTAAACGGGCAATAGCGACAGCTTGGTTAGCACCTTTACCTCCTGGCACTTTGAAAAAGTCACCCCCTAGCAGCGTTTCACCCGCAACGGGCAACCGGGGTGCTGTTGCCACTAAATCTATATTAATGCTGCCGAAAACGATAACTGACATAAGGGGTGTAGGGGTGTAGGGGGAATTAATTAGTTATTTTAAACTCATCAAGAAAAACTTATTTATTGATATTAATTTTGGCATATTGTGGCGATCAGAATCCGGGTTTCGCAGAAGAAACCCGGATTCTAACCCTAGCGAAAAGGTTAAAATTAAACTTTTGGTAATACTTGTTAATGCCGAAACTCAACTAATCTTCCCACCCCACACCCTTCCCCCTACACCCCTTATTTCCAAAAAATAGTTGAGTCTTGAGGCAAGCTTTGGGTATATTTGACGATATGCAATAGTCCAATACCTTTTTGGGGATGCGATCGTGTCGAGTATGGAATTAGATGCAAGCCGTGAGGAACGGATTAAAACTGAGATAATTGTCGATGCCGAAGATAAGGAAGACCGGGCGATGGGCTGGTACTATTATCTTGACGACAATCTCAATTTTCCTTTTAATGCCAAGTGGGCAAAAAAAGGACGTAAAGGAACCTCTCCTGAGAAGGAAGTCGAAGTGCTGGGTATGGCAACCGAGGAAGAGTGTTTGCGAGATATGTTAGTTGAAATAGTGGAGGTCGGTGGCAAGGAGGAAGATGTCGATTTAGCACGTCTAACCGATTTGAAAGTACTCGAAACTGATAGCGATACGCTTGAGGCTTTGGGAGATTGGTACTATTGGGTTGAAAAAGGTTACAAATTCTAAATTAGACCTAACTTTTAAGGTAAATTCCGAATTATTCGGCATGGATTACCCGCAGCAACAACGTTTGCGGGTATATCCTTAGTGACAACGCTTCCTGCTCCAATGGTGGTATTATCACCAATAGTCACTCCTGGGCAAATGATTGCATTACCTCCAATCCAGACGTTATTGCCGATTTCAATCGGGGAAGCAAGTTCTTTTCCTGTGAGTCGGATAGCTGGGTCAATGGGGTGATACGCTGTATAAATCTGCACATACGGGGCACATAAAACGTTTTCACCAATCCGAACTGTATTACAATCTAAGATGATACAGCCGAAGTTCATGAATAACCCTTTGCCTGCATAAATATTTTTGCCATAATCGCAGTAAAACGGGGGTATAATTTGAACTTGGTTACTGACTCGACCAAATAGCTGCTGTAGGATTTGTAATCGTCTATCTTCTTCATCTTCTGTTGTGATATTGTATTGCCGAAATAAACTACTGGCTAGCTTGCGTTCTGCGTTCAATTCGGTATCGGTTGAGTTGTACAATTCACCTGCAAGCATTTTTTGTTTTTCTGTTTTTTCCATTATTTTTTCACTTTTTCAAAAATTAATTTTATTTACAATTTAGATAAAATTCAAATTTTATTTTATCAAAGTTTGTGTAACCTTATTTATACCGATTTCTATACTGCTAACTTTGACATGTCGTAGAGGTCAGAATCCGGGTTTCTCAAAGAAACCCGGAT
>JANNFJ010000505.1:0-3989 GCA_031379725.1 Calothrix sp. OTE_75_metabat_31 | reverse complement strand
CGGATGGCATTTCTTGCCAGTGGATAGTACCCAATCCCCTTGCAGCTGCCCGACGCACGCTGAGGGCAAAATCATTTTTCGCAGCATCGAGTAAAGTATTAAGTCCACGAGGGTCACCAATTCCTGCCATTGCTCGAACTGCCCAAGCCCTTGCACCATAATTATAATTATCGAGCAATTCCAATAAAGGTTTAACCGCTGGTTCGCCAATTTGCACCAGCCCATCAACTGCTGCAACCGCTGCCCCTGGATTGTTGTATCCTAACGCTGCAATTAATGTTGGTACGCTTTCTTCTAAAGAAGCTGCTGCTAAATTCTGTACGGCTTGGAGCAATTTCGCAGATGAATCAGCTTCTTCAACTGCATTAATCAATTGTTGAGCAACGCTATTATTAATCATATTTTTAGGTGAGGAGCTAAAAGTTAGGAATTAGGAATTAGGAGTTAGAGTAATCCAAGAAATAAATGATCCCGTAGGATAGGCGTCCCGCCTGTCTAGATATGTCGTAGGACAGGCGAGACGCCTATCCTACGACATCGAAAAAGGATATTTTTTTAATTGGAATACTCTTAGAAGTTGGGAGTTGGGAGTTAGGAGTTGAGAGTTGTAAGTATATTTGAGGATCAAGGGTCAAGTCACTAACAATTCTTAGATATGTAAAGATCCTGTGTTTACCACTTGGATACTCCTAATTTTTAATTCTTATAATTGTTAACTCATAACTCATAACTCCTAACTTTTAATCCCCAAGTCCTAACTCTAAAGTAAAGAATCCATTAATTTCATGACTTTTATAGCACCGTCCGACAAAGTGGGGGTGAGGGGTGACATCTTCTTTACCTGATGTTCAAGCAATCCCTTCAGTGAAATTAGCTTTAAACTATTCTCTGCTAAGGTTTGGGTAATAGCTTCTGCCGCTCCCAAGTATCCAATCGCACCTAAGTCAGCCAGTGCTGTACGTCGCAATTGTAAATTACTCTTAGCTAATGCTTGCACCAATCGTTCGCCGTAAGCTGCTTCTTGGGTGAGTTGGTACATTGCTCGCGCTGCTGAATACTGTACTCGTTCCGTTGGATGCTTTAAATATAGTTGAATTTGCGGAATCAAATCTTTGGCACCGAGGCTGCCCAATGCCTCTAACACTGCATCATAGGGCTGTTTATTGTCTGATTCGAGAATTAATTCGCCTTCGGACAATCCAGCCATAAGTAGCTTTTTTAACCCTGGTATGGCGGCTGAGTCGCCAAGCATTCCTAGCGATTCGGCGGCGGCTTCGCGTGCGTAAAAATCCGAGCATTCCAAACAGTCGATTAGTGCAGGTACGGCAGTGACATCCCCCAATTTGCCTAATGCACGTGCAGCATTACGTCGCAATGGATAACCGCCTTCGGGTGTCCTATCGTCTTCATCAGCAAGTGCTTCAATTAAAAGTGCGATCGCTCTAGGTTGGGCGACTCGAAATCGACCCAACCACCAAGCAGCATAAAAGCGCAGACCTAAATCTGCGCCTGATAAATTCGCAATCGCCGAATCTATAGTTAGCGATTCACCACCGCCAGATTCACCTGTCGGTGGTAATAATTCGTTGTCTGGACTCGAATTCATTAATTAGAGTTGTTTTCGTGATTATTTTCGTGATTATTTGATGGAGTGTCTCCATTCCAGGGCTGAATATTGACTATTCTGCCACCCATACGGGTAATTCGTTGCATTTCCGCATTCATCCGGTTATAAGGAACCGTGATAAATGTGCTGGCACTCGAACGAATTTCATAATCAGTTTTATCGGTTTCTTCGTTTTGCCGTAAACCTTCTACTTCATAGCGGAAATAGCGGTTAGCTGCTTCTGTGTTGCCTGTGATTTTTCCTAACATATGCAAATTAATGAATTTCGTCAGTTGTTAGTTGTCGGTTGTTAGTTGTCAGTTGTCGGTTGTCAGTTGTCAGTTGTTAGTTGTCAGTTGTTAGTCGCAGTCAAGATTGTTAACTACTGACCATTGACCACTGACTACGAACCACTGACTACCAACTACTGACCACTGACAATTATCTAAATCGGAGTAATACTGGCAATTTTGCCACCTTGACGTTGGACACGTTGCATGTATGACGATAATTCTTCATAAGGAATAACTACCGCTTGGTTGACACGACGTGTATTGGGATAGCCTCTACCAAATACTCCTCCAACTTCAACACGGAAAAGTCTACCTTCCTTACCGTAAGTTGCCCCACCACCAAAACCAGTGCTAGGTGTAACGCCTTTACCAGCTGCAACATAAGCAAAGCCTTCGCTAGAAGAACCCGAAGGTGCAACTACAGCCGATGCTCCATTGCGTCCGAGTTCGACTGCCAGGTGCGAACTACTGCCTCGCAGTTGAGCGCTGTCGCTATTTGCATAACCGCGATACAACTGGAATATACGAGTAAACCCAACGGTTTTCTGTCCGGTTTGAGTTTTGAAGCCACGGTAATAAGGTACGATACTTTCGCCAAAGTTTTCTTCATATTCCGCAGAATCGATATAAGAATCGATATCAGCTTCATAACCTTGGTTCTGATATGTATCTAAGTGAAAAACAACTTCCGACTCGTCGTAAGGGGCGCGACCGAGTAAATGTTTGTAATTTAATTCGATAACGCGAGTCTGGAAGCTGTTGTAGAAGAATTTATTTTTGTATAATTCTGATTTCGCAACTTGTCGAACAAAATCGCGTACCGAAATTTTCCCGTCACGTAGGAGCGATTCGGCACTTGTAAGTCGCTGCGACTTCATCAAGTAGTCGTTACCCAAAAGTTGACGGTAAACGGCAGAAATTACCAATTCAATTTCTTCTTTGGTTGGACGCGATCGCAACTCTACTGGAGATGCATCACTAAATGCTTCGGTGCCGAGACGGGATGCTGCGGTTGTTATTGCCATTTTGATATTGTCCTTATTGTTAGTAGGGAGTAGGGGGTAGGGAGTAGGGAATAGAACAGGTAGGAAGGTAGGAAACTGCGAGTAAATATTTACCTTTTTCCCTTTTTCACCTTCTATTCTCCTATTCCCCACTCCCTAATCTTTAGGTGAAAGTTATACTCATTACCTAGCTACCCTCACAATTGAGTTGTTGCAACTTAGTTGAAAGTTGCTCGTAGGGTACTCTTCACTTTATAACTTCTAACTCTTCACTCTTAACCTTAAAGGTGCGTATTTTCACACCAAATCCAGCCTTTGACGAACTTAGCACGCTTCAATTAATCTTCTTCATGCATATCTAGTCAAAGACTTTCTTGCTTTCTTTTATGACTGATATCAACAACACCAATTCAACATTATTCTTTGAAGCTAAGAAACCACATCAAGATTTTGCTGTATTCAAAAATATCATCTTTTACGTAGGTATCTTACCTAACTAAAATGATATTTATGTCCGCAACCCAATATTAAATAAATTCGGTTTCCGGTATCGGTGAATTGGTGTTTTAGATTTCTAATCAGACCGAGAATCAAGATTTAAAAGAACTTATACCAAATCTTTTTTCTTATTCTCTGCCTGCCGTATATTTAAAGACAAGCGGATTTAGCTTCAGATGCTCTATCAAATTTCTTAAAATAAAACTGCCCAGAAAGTTAAACAACTCCTAGCTTATTGCCAGTTGAGCCGCTCAACTTTCCGGGCACGAAACGACACAATTAGCTCAAGGTGTTAATTGCGTAATCAATGTATGAATTAGCTTCAACAGCAGGGTCGCCACTCAAACCGTGGTTAGCCTTGATGTACTTAAGAGCTTCAACGTACCAGCTAGGAGACAAGTCAAAGGTCTTGTTGATTTCAGCCAAACCAGCGATGAGGTAATCATCCATTGGACCTGTACCGCCAACAACTAGGCAATAGGTAACCATCCGCAAGTAGTAGCCGATGTCACGAACACACTTCTCTTTACCAGTGGAGGAAGAAGCGAAGTTCGGACCTTGCATTTGGGTGGTGTAAGGGAATTTTTG
>JANNFJ010000741.1:0-12833 GCA_031379725.1 Calothrix sp. OTE_75_metabat_31 | reverse complement strand
CGGTCGGGAATAAATGCTAACTTTGATTTTACTGGTTCGAGGTTGAACTGGGGTCAATACAATATCAATGAAGTCATCGCAAAAGGTTCTTTTGCCGATGAGGTTTTGACGTTACTACCTTTACGGGTTGGTTTGAGTGATGGACTTTCAAGCGGATTTTTCGGATTTACCGGACAACTGGGTAAAGAAGCATCGGGACAATTACGAGCATCAAATTTACCGATTTCGCTTTTACAGCCTTTCTTGACTCAATTACCTGTTGACATTACAGGAAAAATCAATGCATCTGCAACCGTAGCTGGTAACTTAAATAACCCCCAAGCAATTGGTGAAGTTTCATTAGCGGATGCAACTGTAAACGAAAAACCATTACAAACTGCACAACTTACTTTTAACTATAATAATGCTCGTTTAAATTTTAACAGTATCGTGCTAGCCACAGGTACACAGCCTGGTAGTATTACAGGCAATATCCCGGTTGCATTACCTTTTGCATCAGTTCAACCGCAAAGTAATCAAATTCAAATTAGCGCTAATGTCCAAAACGAAGGTTTATCATTATTAAATTTACTTACCGACCAAGTAAATTGGATCAATGGTCAAGGACAAGTCGATGTAAATATTGCCGGCACTTTCAGCCAACCACTGATTACAGGAAATGTCACTATTAACAATGCCACATTCCAGGCACAAGCTTTAACGCAACCGCTCACCGATGTCACCGGAACGTTACAATTTAACCGTGACATTGTGAATGTGGAAAATTTACGGGGTCAATATAATCAAGGTCAGTTGACTGCTGAGGGAATTATACCAATTTTTGCCCCACAAGCGATTAACAACCCCCTCACCGTCTCCCTCAATAAACTGACTTTAAATGTTCAACAATTGTATCAGGGTAGCGTTGATGGTAATGTAGTCATTAAAGGCACAGCCATCAATCCAGATATAAGCGGTAAAATTGAGCTAGCTAACGGGCAAGTATCCCTTGCAGAGCAAACTTCACAGCCATCGACGCAAAAAAAAGATGGTATTAATACGCAACTAAATTTAGCAACTCCTGAAACAAAGAATACCCCTCTTCCCCAAGAAAATACTATAGCCCGTCCTCCCATCAAATTATCGGGACTAGAACTAATTTTAGGGGATGGGATTCGAGTTATTCGTCAACCATTACTTGATTTCCAAGCTAAAGGCAACCTAACAGTTAATGGTACTTTAGCAGAACCCTTACCAGAAGGAGTTATTCGGCTGACAGGGGGACAAGTCAACTTATTTACGACTCAATTTGTATTAGATCGCGGCTACGACCAAACAGCAATATTTACCCCTAGCCAAAAACTCGACCCAACATTAGATGTTCGACTTACAGCAATCGTGCCCGAAGTCGGAAATACTCGGCTGCCAACTTCGTCCATATCGGGTGAAATCACAGAAATTCCTGCAACCAGCTTTGGAACTTTACGTAGCGTCCGGGTACAAGCTAAAGCTAGTGGGCCTGCAAGTCAATTACAAGATAACTTAGAGTTAACTAGCGACCCTCGTCGCAGTCAAGCCGAAATTGTCTCATTGATTGGTGGCACATTTGTCAATGCTTTGAATCAACAAGATGGGGGTTTGGGACTTATTTCCCTGGCTGGTTCGAGTTTACTTTCACCACTACAAGGAACAATCAGCGCTTTAGGTGAGAGCATTGGATTAAGGGAATTACGTTTATATCCGACAGTTATTAGCCCCCAAGGCAAATCACAGACTTCGGTATTGGGATTAGCAGGAGAAGCAGCGTTTGATATTAATCGCAACTTTTCTTTATCGCTATCGCGGGTTTTCGTTGGGGATGAGCCGTTTCGATATAACTTATTATATCGAGTTAATGACGAAGTGTTAGTACGAGGTTCATCTGATTTAAATGGGGATAGTCGCGCATTGGTTGAATACGAATCACGGTTTTGAATTAGGGTGTGGGGAATAGGGGAGGGAAGAAAAAGTAAAAACTGGGTTTTTAACATCTCGACTCTTCATAATCCAATAACCTAAATATTTGACAATCTTTGTATACAACCTAAAAATCAAATTTTAAGATTACTTTTTTGGCAAGCTTTAAGATTCCATGTGGTTCTAATAGAGCAAATTCGTGAGCCGACTATATTCTAAGGGCACGATGTATCGTGCCCCTACGACGGACAAACCTAATTCTTAACCTCTAACTTCTTGACAAGCTTGTGCTTCTAGCCAGAGTTTGTGCAAGAAAAACTCGGTTGATAGACTCATGGTGGTAGCAAAAACACCAGATGCATCTTCGCTTTTGCTGGATATCCACGAACCGCGCAACGAGACTTCAATATATTCCGCATCGCAGACGCAGATGGTAATATGTTCCCTATCGCTATGCTTAACTTCAGCCCTCAACACATCCACTCCCGGTAAATCAGCAGGAAGCAGGAACGAAGCGGTACTGGGTTCGACGCAAAGACTTTGACCTACACGCAGTGCTAGGATGACACGCGCTTGTACCCAATCTTCGAGCGACTGAGCTATGTATTCAAGATAAAATCCAGTTTCCGTGTACGTTAATTTCAGCATTCCTTTTTTCCTGCTATTGGGGAAGTGCTTGTGCATCAACCCAAAATTGTTCTGCAAATGCAATCGTTGGATGCATTGGAGCTTTTGGTTTAGTTCGCAGACGCATCCCAATTTCGTAGAGGGCTTTGTCGCTTTTTTTGGAGTTACACCTTTCACATGCTGTAACTACGTTATCCCACGTATGCAGACCACCCCGCGACCGAGGAATTACGTGGTCTAGGGTCAGATGTTTGCTGCTACCGCAATATTGGCAAGTGTGATGGTCGCGTCTAAGTACTTCGCGTCGATTGACAGGGGGAATTTTCCATATCCGTTCCCCGGAAGTTACTTTCAAGCGAATGTGCTTGGGTACGTAAAGCAGGGTAGAAGGCGATCGCACTTGCCAACCGTCTGAGGATGTAAAATCCAGAGGTTCAGCTTTGTCGGTTACTAGTAAAGTAATGGCACGCTTAATATTAATTCGGCATAGCGGTAAATAATTATGCGAAAATACCACTACGGACTGTTCTAACACTTGCCTAAATGCATTGGTCACAGTTTGACTCCTCATTTAAAAACCCCCGCTTCTCCTGTTTAAGGTGAAGCGGGGGTTAAAGTTGACTACTAAAGTCTTTTATCCCTATTCGGGTACAGCATCTTTATCCCTGTACCTCCCGCTTCTGTATGCTCGGTTTGCCTTCCTCATTCAGCACGCTAATTCTAATTCGGTCATATGCACTATTATGATTATCCTCTGTGATTTGTTCCCCATCCCCATGAGCTTCGTTTATACATAAGCCAGACAAGCCCATAAATAAATACTCCAATCCCATAGCCGCTGATTCCCAACTCGCTTTGGAGCAGGCAGTGGATGAGGATGTTGTTGCGGGGCAAATAGTTATCACAGAAAATTTCACCTATTGAAGATTTCTTTAAACATACTACACTTGTATTACTATCCTGTCTATACCTAAATCAAGGAGAGAAAGATGCATACAATCGCTCGTACCCCAACCACCGATATGGAAGTTACTAGCATCCGTCTAGAGCGAGAACTGAAGGAAAAACTTAAAGATATATCCGGAAGTCAGGGATATCAGGCATTAATTCGGGATATTTTGTGGAATTACGTCCAGCAAAAATCAGGAGAGTGGAAGCCTCGGTTTTCCAGCGCTGATATCCGGGCAACCCTAGAAGCCACTTCCCAGCAAGAAGAACGCTGCGTACTCACTGGGCAACTGATACTGCCGCAACAGCCAATGTTGCTAGGATTGACGAGAAATGGAGATATGGTACCTTTGAGCGTCGAGAGTTTACCCGGTTAGATTTTTATCAAGTGCGATACTCCAAAAGGGAGTATCGCCTTAGTTGATGGTTTGAATATGAAAAACCAATAATAAGGATTATTCCGATTAGCTAATTAAATATATGATTAGTTACATTTATGTGGAAGTAGATATTTTAGATATTATTTTAATCCTCAGAGGGGTTTGATAACTCTTGACATCCGACACTTTTAGGACTAATTAGAAGGAGTCCTGTAACACAGCAAAGATTCGTCTGAACATAAATGCCTGGTTTCGGGCAAACACAGGCTTGTTTCCACCCAAAAGCTGAAAATGACTAAATATTGGTACTTTTTAACTTCAAAGTTGCAAAAAATGTTGTTACCATCTCGTTATGCATCAGTAAGAACGCGGAGGTGATTTACAGAGTAATAGCCCCAAATCTAGCAAAATTACGGTTTATGTATATTTATAGACCAGATATTCTAGATAGAAGTTAGTAAATTAACACTCAGGAGTTACAATCACCAAAATTATCTAGCTCAAATTCTTTACAATAATGTTAAACATTTTTAAAGTTTACGTGTTTGTTTAAGATACTGTGAGATTTTGTCATCTCAATCGAAAGGAGCTATAACAAGTGAGAGGAACTTTGAGTAGAAGGTTCAGGATTATTCGGGTGCAGCAACAAATGTAGAGGGTGAACGGTATGTTACTTGGGTGGATACAAGGAAAATGGGGCCAATATTTAATAGTATGTCAGGAATCAAGCAGCGATTTTCATCGTCGCTAGATGGTTTAGATGAAGTAGACCGAATACACGAATACCCGCGTGGAGTGCTGATGCAGCATCAGGAGAACCCAGCCCATCAGCTGGCACAAAAGATAAATCAAATTATTGTAAGCAATTCGCCGACGACGCTGATGTTGCAAGAGATTGCTGGCGTATTAGGAATGGCTTTTGATGTTGATTGCTGCTACTTAGTATCGGTGAGCCAAATGGCCCAAACGGTAATGAGCGAGCAAAATTTAGGTGATGACGCAATTACCGGTACTTGGTGCAAGAGTGAGTATGCGGATTTACATAATCCTGATGAAATGTATCCGATGGGACAATTTCATCTTGATGCCGCTGAACCGCTGACAATAGAAGATATTTCGGTTATCGAAAGTAGCTTGATTACTGGATGCCAGTACTTACCATTTCCCATCAAGACTGTTTTAGCGATCCCAACTCAGTTTGGCAATGGGGAGAATAATGGTGTAGTTTGTTTGATTCGGTCGCAAGCTTATGATTGGAGTGAAAGCGAAAAGCAATTACTCAAAGCGTTAGAGGTATCAGTAGCTTTAGCATTCGCCCAGGTCAAACAAGCGCAGTCGATTGCTTCACAGCAGCAATTTGTCCAAACCTGTGCAAACCATCAAAGTTTAATTAAACAATTATCTATATTAAGCCGTAGCAATTTAGAATTGACTCAGATGCTCCAGTTGGTTATCACTTCAACATCTGAAGCGTTGGAAGTCGATCGTGGGTTGCTCATACTATTAAAATATACAGACCCTTTATTTAGAATTCGCCAGAAAAAGCAAGTTCCTAAAGCCAAAGCTACTATTGTTAGCCAATGGTCGAAAGGTACAGAGGCTTCACAAACTCAAAGTCGAGATAATTCGCAAGAATCCTTCTTACTTTATGACTGTAGTTTATGTCAGCGTGTATTTACTGAACCTGGAAAGCCTGTAGTTATTAACGATATTACGGAAATTACAGATATTGCCACTGTCGCCCCTGTATTTGCCGCAGAATCGCTGCCTGCTGTATTATTAATGCCCTTGGAAAGTCAGGGCAGAATATTAGGATTTTTAGTCCTTCAACAAGCTGTGCCGCGTCGCTGGCAACCCGCAGAATCGAATATCGTCGAAATGGTTTGCGCCCAACTAAGTAATGCTGTGATTCAATCGCAAACGTTACGACAAGTACAAACCTTAGTCGATGAGCGTACTGCCCAACTTCAGCGCAGTTTAGAAGTTCAAGCTAAATTGTATGAAAAAACGCGCCAGTATGTAGAGCAACTGCGCGAACTCAACGAACTTAAAGACGAATTTTTGAGCAACATGAGCGATCGCTTGCGATACCCGCTTACCAATATGCGAATGGCCATGCGTAATTTACGTCAGCCAGGAATCCAACCCGAACGTCAAGCTAGGTATCTCGATATCCTCGAACAGGAATGTACGAAGGAAATCAACTTAATTAACGACTTACTGACCTTGCAAAAGTTAGAGACGCATCAAGAACGTCTCCAGCTAGCTAAAATCGATTTGAATACTCGAATCCAAGATATAGCTAGCACGTTTGAAGGAAAGTTTGCGGAAAAGAACATTAGTTTGGTTCTCGAACTACCATCCGAACAACTAAGTTTAGAAACTGAAATCGAAAGCTTTGACCGAGTTTTACAAGAACTACTCACAAATACAACTAAATATTCCCAATCCGATACGACTGTTTACTTGCAAGCTACGCACGAACTTAACGAACAAGTCGATCGGGTTATGATTAAAGTGACAAACATCGGGCGTGGTATCTCCGAAGAAGAGGCGACTTATATATTTGATAAGTTCCGTCGTGGTAGAGGAAGATGGACTCCAGGTACTGGGTTAGGACTAGCATTAGTTAAATCGTTAGTTCAGCACTTAAATGGGGAAATTGCGGTTGTGAGTATTCCAATTGAAGACTCCAACCTCAGTAAAATTTGCTTTACTCTGAATTTACCCCAATTTTCTGAAGAAACTAAACCATAACGAAAACTGTGACCGAACAATATAAAACCGCAGAGGAATTTGATACTGCTATTGCTGATGACAACACCAACACTAGCGATTTTCACCCTGTCGAGGTCGTAGTCGAGAAAATTGCCGACCGTCAACGTCAAATTACGGCAAAAGTTCCCATTTCTCGACCTCCGGAACTGGTTTGGAAGATACTCACCAATTACGAAGCACTACCCGATTTTATTCCCAACCTTGCCAAAAGTAGATTGCTTTCTCATCCCACTGGTGGCATACGTGTGGAACAAATCGGTTCGCAACGGTTGTTAAACTTTAATTTTTCGGCCCGTGTTGTCCTCGATTTGGAAGAAGAATTTCCCAAACAGATAAATTTCCAAATGGTTGAGGGTGATTTGAAAGAGTTTTCGGGTAGCTGGCAATTGCACCCCTTTTCAATTGGCGAACAGATGGGAACTAATTTAGCTTACAGTATTTTTGTTTTGCCCAAACGAACTATGCCTGTAGGAATCATCGAAAAGCGCCTTAGCAACGATTTACGGGTCAACTTACTGGCGATTCGTCAGCGGGCTGAAGAGTTAGATATATCTTAAAGATACAAAAAACAAATGGTAAAAGTAATCTACGTGACTTTTACCATTTGCTTTGATTAGTTTAATATACCCCCAGGGGAATTCGAATCCCCGTCGCCTCCGTGAAAGGGAGGTGTCCTAGGCCTCTAGACGATGGGGGCGTAAGACTCAACTTTCATTAATTTAATAAATTTTGCGGCCGATGTCAACACCTAGCACGAAATTTTTTTTAGGAGATGAGGCAATTAGTAATTTACTACATAGAATATCGGAGGTAAGAGAATGAAGCACAAAGAACCCAAAGAAAGAAAAAGAAAGAAATTCTCAGTTTGTTCACCCATCAAAATTTGTTTGCGTAAGTCCTAAAAATTAATGTGGTGGAGTACTAGTAGTTCATGTCATTAGTTTTGATGGGTTAAAAAAAAATTCGTAGTGCGAGCATCTTGCTCGCTTTAATATAATACGCGAGCAAAATGTAAGCCCGAAGGGTACGCTGCGCGAACGCACTACTCATCAAAATAAATGACACGAACCACTAGTAAGGAGTACCGCAATTTCACCACATTCGGGGAAATCGTAAGATAATAAACTAGGTACGCTCCTGCACGCTGTAATATTTAGTATTGACTTTAATCTTTAAGACTAAGGATTTTGAAATTGCTCGCTCAAAATCTCCAACATGGAAGCATCCTTTGATATCACCCTCCAGGTCGTAATTGCCGTTATTGCTGGTATTGCTGCCCAAGTGCTTGCTGCATACCTACGAGTACCAAGCATCGTGTTTTTGCTGTTGTTTGGTATTTTGCTAGGTTCGGATGTAATTGGGATACTGCATCCGCATGTCCTTGGCACTGGTCTGGAGGTAATTGTTGCCCTGGCAACTGCGATTATTTTGTTTGAAGGCGGACTCAATCTCGATTTTCACGAGTTGGGGAAAGTTTCTTTATCGCTGCAATTACTCGTAACATTAGGTACGCTGATTACGCTGTTAGGTGGCAGCATTGCCGCCCATTGGCTGGGAGAATTCCCTTGGCCGATCGCATTTCTCTATGCTTCGGTTGTGGTAGTCACAGGCCCGACGGTGATTAGCCCCTTGCTTAAACAAATCAATGTCGATCGGCAAGTTGCAACGATATTAGAAGGTGAAGGGATTCTCAACGATCCTGTAGGGGCAATCCTAGCATTTGTTGTCCTTGATACGATTTTGAATGGCGACCCCGACCCCAAAACCGCCATCATTGGTTTATTTGTACGCTTAAGTATTGGTGCTGCAATTGGTGCTTTGGGTGGCTACTTAATGAGTTGGATTTTCAAGCACACTAATTTTCTATCCTTGGATTTAAAAAATTTGGTCGTGCTAGCAGTCCTATGGGGACTTTTTACACTAGCACAAACTATCCGCACTGAATCGGGTGTTATGACTACAGTTGTTGCCGGGGCAGTATTTGCTAACTCCTCAGTGCCTGAAGAACGTCTACTGCGACGCTTTAAGGGTCAATTGACTATTTTGAGCGTATCGGTACTGTTTATTCTCCTGACAGCCGATTTATCCATGAAGAGTGTATTTGCTCTCGGTTGGGGTAGCTTATTTACAGTTTTGGTATTAATGTTTATTGTTCGCCCAATTAATATTATTTGCTGTACTTGGAATAGCGACCTGAACTGGCGGCAAAAAGTCTTTCTCAGTTGGGTTGCACCTCGCGGAATTGTTTGTGCTTCGGTCGCTTCGTTATTCGCAATTTCACTGACTTCTCACGGTATCAATGGTGGTGAAGCGATTAAAGCTTTGGTGTTTTTGACAATCATTATGACCGTGGTTTGCCAAGGGTTAACGGCTGGATGGGTTGCCCAGTTACTGCAAATTACCTCAAAACAGGCTACAGGAGCAGTAATTGTTGGTTGCAGTCCTTTAAGCTTATTGGTTGCCAAGTTATTCCAAGAACGCGGCGAAAGTGTTGTGCTGATTGATACTGACCCCGGATCGATTCAAGCGGCAGAAGCTGATAATTTACGGCTGATAGTCAGTAGTGCCTTGGATACGGGAGTATTAGAAGAGGCTGGTTTGGGTTCAGTCGGTACGTTTTTAGCTATGACCCATAATGGTGAAGTCAATTTTGTGTTAGCACAACGTGCTGCTGAGGAATTTAATCCACCAAGGGTTCTAGCAGTATTTCCCCGTGCGTCCCTCTCATATGTGGGAATCGATAATAAAGTTAGTCAAGCGTTTATTCCCGACTTGACGATTAAAAATTGGAATGAATATTTAAATGATGGGCAGGTTAAGTTAGGAAAATCAACTTTGAATGCAGTCGAAATTAGCAGCCAGTCAGCGCATTTGCAAGCATTAATTAGAAGTGGCGAATTACTTCCATTATTAATCGAACGCGATGACCATTTACAAGTAATACCAGCTACCGAAGAATGGCTAGTAGGCGATCGCATTGTCTATCTTCTACACGACCCTCGTCCCAGTTTATTGAAAAGATTATCTGACTCAAAGCTATCTACTCGGCTTGTAGTCCAAAAACTACCTGAAGTGGAAGAAGTTTCCCTCGCTAAATTATCTCGACTCTCTGAGATTAATACAACTATAAGTTGAAGGAGAGGGGAGACAGGGGAGACAGGGGAGACGAAAGAAAGAACTTCCCCCTTGTCCCCCCTGTCTCCCTCTCTCCCTTTCTACACTCCTAACTGTGATTCTCCAACTTCAGGCTTTGGAATTTCTACTTGCATTTCTTTGTCTTGCCAAAGTACACTCACCAAATGCGTAATGGCAAAACCAAGAGCAGCAGTTGATATAAGATAACTATGAATAGTATAAAGGTGTTGAATTGTGACGCTAGCGACACCACCACCACCAGTTAAAATATCGCGCAATTGATGACCTACGAGAGGAATTGATTCGATAGTTCCAAGCTCAATATTAAATCGCCAGTATCCAATCTGATCCCAGTCGAGAATCATTGCTGTCCAACCCAGTCCAATTGCACTCAATGTAAATAAAATACCGCTAATCCAAGCCGTTAGCCAACTTTTTGTAAATTGTCTGCTGATGAACAAAATAACAAGTTGAATTAGTGCAACAATAATCACTCCATTTCCAGCTATCTCGTGAGCCTTACGGATTAGCCAGCCATATTGAACGTCGTTGGTAATAGTTGCCAATGACTTATAAGCTTCGCCTGCCGCAGGTTCGTAGTAAAAAGATAGTAAAACGCCTGTTGTCGCGCCAATTAAGACTAAAGTCACAATTGCTACGGCAATTAGGGTAGTTATTCTCCGTAAAGTTATCTCAAACTGGGTCGCTAACATGGCTCACTTTTCCTTCATTCCTGAGTTTGCATACTTTTATTACAGTGTAACTAAGAAATGTTAAGAAAGGGAGTAGGGGAGAGGAGGAGGGGGAGGGGGAGAGGGGAGAGGGGGAGACAAGGGGCTGGGGAGAGGGAGAGATGCAAAGGGCATAGAAGGAAATACTTCTCCCCTCCTCCTCCTCTCCTCCTCCCCCTCTCCCCCTCTCCTAATTAATAACTTGCTCTAGAGTGGCGATAAAATTAGGGTAGGAGATGCTGGCGGCTTCAGCGCGGTGAATGGTAGTTGTACCTGTGGCTTGAAGTGCTGCGATCGCTAAACTCATGGCAATCCGGTGGTCTGTATAACTATCAACATCGGTACCACTTAATTTTGTCCCGCCGGTAATTTCCATGCCATCGGGTAATTCGGTGACTTTAGCGCCCATTTTCGTCAATTGTCGCGCCATTACTGCAATGCGATCGCTCTCCTTGACACGCAGTTCTTCAGCATCTTTAATTACTGTTGTCCCTTCGGCAAATACGGCAGCAACTGCCAAAACAGGAATTTCGTCAATCAAGCGAGGAATAATATCTCCCGCTAGGGTACAGCTTTTTAATCGGCTTGAACGTACTCGCAAATCAGCAACAGGTTCTCCAGCGACTTCTCGGAGGTTTTCTTGTTGAATATCTGCACCCATCAATGCCAATGCTTCTAAAATCCCGGTGCGAGTGGGGTTAACACCGACATTCTCGATTACTAACTCGGAATCGGGGACAATTGCCGCAGCGACTAGCCAAAATGCAGCCGAACTGATATCGCCAGGTACAATTACTGTTTGACCATGTAGCGTAGAACCACCTATTACGGTTACACTTTTATTTTCAGGGTCTACTTCTAATTTTGCGCCAAATGCGCGTAGCATTCGCTCGCTATGGTCGCGGGATATTGCCGGTTCGGTGACGGTAGTCTTGCCCTCTGTCATCAATCCAGCGAGAAGGACGCAGGATTTGACTTGAGCGCTGGCAATGGGAGAATTGTAGTGTATCGCTTTGAGTGCTTGTCCTTGAACCGCTAGCGGTGCAAGGGAACTACCTTTACGTCCCCAGATTTGGGCACCCATTTGTTGTAATGGTTTAACAACACGGGACATTGGACGCGATCGCAACGAACTATCTCCAGTAACAGTAAAAAATCTATCGGGCTGCGATGCTAAAAGTCCTAGCATCAACCGTAATGTTGTACCGGAATTACCTGCATCTAAAATATTTATGGGTTCAATTAGATTTCCTAAACCAATTCCTTCAACGGTCACCAACTCGGTATTCAAGGGAGAAATGGATGCTCCCATTGCTTGAAAACAACTTGCAGTGCTGCGAGGGTCTTCACCTAAAAGTAATCCTTCGATTTTAGTTTCGCCTTGCGCTAATGCACCTAACATTAAAGCACGGTGCGATATTGATTTATCGCCCGGTACGCGAATTTTGCCTTTTAAAGATATTCCCGAAGCAGGATGTTGAATAATTAAATTATGAGAAACGTCTTCTTTTTTTTCTACGGTTATAACAGAAGGCGACATTAGGATAAACTGGCGTGTGACTGCGCTAGTATCCTACCGCTTTCTTTGACCAGTTCGCTCTACCAAAATTTTTGTTCTTTTTGATGAATTCAATCTAAAGCTTGCCATCACAAGCTTGCGACAATATCGAGCTAGATAATGACTCGACTCTAGGTTCGAGCGGAATCTCTGATTTTTTATTTTGAATTGTTTCATCGCTCCCATGCTAACCCACCACCGTAAGCCCGTATGCCTTTCACTCATTTCGACAGACTTACCCTTGTGGTCTGTTGTGGAAACTGCTGCAACATTGTATCAAAAAGATAGCGATCGCTTCCATTTGCTTTTGACCGCACCGCATTTAAAAAATACTGAAGCGACAAATTATCAAGACCAAGAGAGTGAATATCCAAGTTGCAATATTCCCTCTCCTTCAGGACCAAGAATTTTATGGCTAGAGATATCACCATATCGCGTCACAATGACGATGCAAGGTAACGGACAGCTAAGTTACCGTCACTTCTGGGAACAGGGTGTCTACGGTGTCAGCAGATACTGGTTACCAATCGAGTCGTTACAACCGCACGAACCAATCCGTTTACGCAATTTTACCCGCAATCTCAAGCTCACCGGTCATCCGTTACCGGAACATTTACGTGTTGAGTACGAGTTGTGGTCTGGAAAAGTCCAACTCGGTTCTTACATTCTCAATTTGGAAATCCACAATTAGAAGGGAGTAGGGAGTAGAAGGAATTAAAAGAAATCTTTGTTTCTATTAAA
>JANNFJ010000735.1:0-3640 GCA_031379725.1 Calothrix sp. OTE_75_metabat_31 | reverse complement strand
TACGAAATAAATACCTTGCGATACGCCCTTGGCGTTAAGCTTCGCTTATCGCACGGACATTCGTGGCCTCGAAGAAGTCCACATCGTTATTATATAACGATACCGCGCAACCCCGCAAAATTAATGACATGAAGCACTAGTGGTTCATGTCATAAGTTTTGCGGGGTTCAAAAATATTTCGTAGTGCGAGCATCTTGCTCGCTTTAATATAATACGCGAGCAAGATGTAAACCCATCAAAACTAATGACATGAAGCACTACTACTTAGCGATCGCTTCTCAACAACCAGTGGACATTAAATCCGACACTTGTACCATTCCCTACCAGTCCCCCTAATCCATTTTGCCCGATGGCATTACTTACATAGGCATCAAGTCCCAAATTTGCTTGTGGTTCAAAGTAACGCACACCAGCACTCCAAACGCTTTTTTGTCCGCTAAACACAGGGGTAAATTCACCAATCAATTGAAATTTATCTGATATAGCTTGGTTAATTCCTAAACCTAAACCTGTACGGGTAATTTGTCCGTTAAATGCCGCTTTGGGGTTAAAAAATAAGGCTGTTTGTTGATTCGGCTGGTAAACCATTGGTAACTCAGTATATAAAGTACCCACATCACCCTTGGTTTGAAAATCTATCACTCCCAAAACTTTCAAACTTAAAGAGAATGGATCTCCTTGAGATTGATTCAAAAATCTAATTTTTGCCCCCGGTCCAATTTTTACACCAGGCCCCCCAGTTTGAATGGATGAAAGCTTATCTCCCCCTCCATACTGCTCTATAGGTATTTGAAACTGAAGATTATCACTTAAACTATAATCAAAGGTTAAACCGCTGTTTCCTCTTGTTCCCCAACTACCAGTTAGTTTGATAATATTTGCTTCGAGTGTGTCGGCGCTACTCAAAGTAAAACCATCCAACATTAAAGACCTATCTCGATGAGAAAGTTTTGGTTTTTCTCTAAAACTCGAAGCATAGTTTTTTCCCGAATCAAACAAGTATTTGAGATTAGCACCGAATATAAATTGGTTACCGTCGGGAATGAAAGCTAGAAGACCTGTAGTCGGAGTCGCACCAAAAGCATTTGTTGCATAAGCTTCCACTGCAACTCTAGGGTCTACAGTATATCGAGTCCCAACAGTCCATAATACTTGTTTGTCAATATTATTCCGAGAATTTATTGAATTACCCCCCGAACCAAAAGGTAGGTTGGCATTAGCAAATAAATTCAATCTATCTAATGCTTGCCAACTAAGTCCTGCACCGACATTAAAAAATGTGCCAAAAAAATCTGCCCCATTTACTTTATTCGGGAAAAATGCTATTCCCGGAGTCAGGTGAAGTTGCAATTTGGGGTTTACATTATAGGAGATTGGAAATTGCAACGCCCCGGTAAACACACTGGCAGATATTTGATTAGCAGATGGATTTGATGGACGATTATTAAAAAATCCTGGAGTGGTTTGTAATAATGTATATCCTGCCGCACCTGCAACACTCACAGCTAAATTTTCATCTTTGAACAGTTGGTATTTGATGCTTGGGACAAAAGAAGATATTGTTAAATTGGGATATTGTCCGTTAATTGGACGTGGTAAAACATCGTCATAGGAATCAATCGAAAAACCTAACTGCAATTTATCTGTTTTTGCCCAATCTACACCGATATAATATACTTGAAAGCCAGTACCACGATTTTTATCCGCAGAAAGGGTTTGTTGAGTACCTGCTGTTAATTGAAATGTTCCTGCGGGTAACTGATTAGCAGTTTCTAAATTTACTAACCTCGTTGGTTGTTCTAATAGTAATGAAGGTGTATTGTCTTCTGCTTGTGACTGATTTGAATTGCTAGCAGGAAATTGTGTTAAAGATTCGCTGTTATCTTTTTTAGGAAGCGTTAGTGTATGTTCTGGTTGCAGGTCTGAAGCTTGATTACTAATTTTAGAAGATTGGGAGATAGAATCAATATCAGATTCTGGAGTAGATATTGTAACAGGTTTAATAGATGGATTTTTAGCATCAAAGCTATTTTCGTTTTTAGATATATCAACTTGGTTATTTAAATTGTTGATATCAGATATTTGTTCTTGCTGTTGTTGAACTGGTAAGGTAAGGAAAGTATTTGTTTGACTTTGTATCTTTGCTGGTAATTCCTTTTGGCTGTTTGCATTGGCAAAACTACCAAAATTATAATTAATTTCCTGACTCTGATAAGAATTTATATCTTCTGCATAGCTAATTTTTGGAAAAGCAAGTAAGGGTAATAGAATATAAGCAATTACTTTAAAAAAACGCATACAATCAGACCTTTATTAGTTAATGGAGGTGGATATGGATTAGAATAGATAATTTTTATTTGTAAAAATACAATTTATTGCATCTTAACTAAATTACCCATTGACCAACTTTTGTTAACTGAGTAATGGTAGAAACTAATTAACTATTTTTGAATTGATAACTTATAGTAATGCAGGTGAAAATTACTCGATAAAGTATTAATACTTCATCAAAGAAACTTGACTCGGTTTATAGAATTTTTCTTTCTTAATAAACTTTGTTAGGAAAACTACTATAGGACTACCCCTGCATATTTTTGTACTCCTGCAAAGAAGCAAGCTAAGGCGTAGCCTGCGCCTTGCGCTTAAAGATACGTAGGGTGCGTTAGCACTCTTGGTAACGCACCGTCACTAGGTCTTAGTGCGTTACGAGAAGCGCTAACGCACCTACATATACTTAGATTTTTTTATCAATCAAGCCGGATTCCTACAGTACTAGAATCTCGCAAATAGAGATTGCTATTGACGTAGCTTTTACGAAATAAATATGTGTGTATGAAGCTCAATTAAGAGGATGTGACACTTTTTAAGCGTCGATTTGATTATAAATTTTATACTGCCAAAGTGAAATCTTTTGACTACAAATCAAATAAAAAATATTCCAATATATGTATTATAAAATACCTTGCCAAGTTTTAATGCAAATTTTAGTCTTTTAAGCAAAAATACTCAATTTTATCAATAAATAAAAATCGGACAAAAATTGAAGAGTTTTAGGACTGTGAATCGATATCAAGTCAAAATTTGACTAATGGTTCCCATGCGAATCAGACTTCAATTACTCAAAAAGCTCATACCACTGTTGATGATTGACGATTTACAAAGCAAACGTCAATCATCAACAGCTTTTATTTCTTTTTTGTCCAAGGTTCAAATATTTAAGAACCGAAGAGAATTTTAGTTAGAATATCTATTCAAAAATTTGAACCTCCGCAAACCAAAATAAAAAGTTTGCGGAGGTACTATAAAAATCGAATTTTCGTTCTTCTTGTTTGACCGGCAATTTAACCTAACCTACAAGTAAATGCAATTGATTGACTGCAAAATTTACAGCATTGTGGGTAATTGGCAAACTATCGACCACCATACCCAAACACAGCAGCATCATGTAGGAAATGGAATAGAGAAACAAACCCTTTGCCGTCGGTTTATCTTCGGGATTTTGTAATAATTGCCAAGCCTTGCGGATGAATATACTGCCTAATGCGATCGCAACCCCACCGTACAAAATCCCACTTTCATGTAGGGGATACACGAGTAAAACGCTAGCAAATACAGTTATCAACGTATACCACCAAATTTG
>JANNFJ010000696.1:0-12623 GCA_031379725.1 Calothrix sp. OTE_75_metabat_31 | reverse complement strand
GCTGCTGGACGTGCGGGAATTGCCTTTGAGCAAGAGAATTTACGTATTCAAATGGGTACTTTTTTACTCATGGAGTACGGTCAACCACTACAATTTGACCGCGCTGATGCAAGTGCATATTTAAAGGAGATTGCTGGTAATTCTTCGATATTGGGTAACGTAACTGCAACTAATATGAGTAACGACCTCACAGTTAATCGAAACAACGTACCTCCGCAACGAGTTGATAACCCAGTCATAATTCAAGTTAGCATTGGTAACGGTTACGGTTCGGGTCAAGCTTGGGGTTGCGACCTGAGTTACGACTACGTGAAAATCAACGCCGAGTACACAACCTAAAGAATATTTTCGCATAGGGTTGGAAACTGCTAACTAATTACTGCCCATCCTTTCCCATCACTACTGATTTTGTCCGGGAGAGTTTTTGGGAGCATCCAGTTTTGGCATATTTATAATTTTGTAGTGCGTACCCCTGCGGGGAAGCAAGCAACGCGCAGCGTGCCCGCACTACACGCCGAAATAGAAATAGGATGCTCCCGAGTTTTTTCATCCTCTGGTTGAGTGTAACAAACATTTCGACCCTTTGTTTGATAGAAAGTTGACGCAAGCGACGAAATAAATACCAGATGCTTGAGGACGATAGGTATGAGAAACTGTTACTAATGTTGTTTTGCTATTGCCATGCATGACAATCACTCCCGATTCCTAAAATCAATCAAAGACTGCAAATAAGCATCAGGTACACCAATATCAAAAAATTTACCTTCCACTACATAACCCGTCATCTTCTCGCGCTGGCGCAATACATCCAAACAAGTAGTTAACTGAAACTCACCTTTCATTCGCACATTATTATTAATATCATCCTCCAAACAATCAAAAATTGTCGGTGTCAGCGCATATAATCCAAAAATACTTAAAAACTCATCGTCACCCAAGCCCTCAACGCGTAAATGCTTCTGGGCATAGTCAATCGCAGGCTTTTCGGAAACTTGAGTTATAGAAATTAAATTTGACGACTGCCAATTACCTGCAACACAACCAACTTTATGTAGCAAATTAGAATTAACCTTTGTTAACCCAATAACACTATGATTTACTTGTTGATAAGCTTCCAGAACTTGTCTTGCACAAGACTTTTGTACATGAGATGTATAAATATGGTCGCCCAACATCAATAAAAATGGCTCATTATCAACCCATTCTCTTGCACAAAATACAGCATGTCCGTAACCTTCCTGCTTATCCTGGGTTATCACCTTGATTCGGTCGCCCAAATCGACTAAATATTTACTAAAATCTTGATTTTCAGGTGTTAGCTTTTCAAATAAAGCTGCACTTGGCGGACGTTTAAATAGCTTTTTAAAAATAGATTTATCATCAGGCTGGACAACAATTGCTATCTTTTCGATTCCGGCTTTAATTGCCTCCTCAATAATCAACAAAATTACAGGTTTTGCTCGACCATCCTTATCAATCACCGGAAAAAGTTCTTTTTTCACAACTTTAGTAGTAGGAAACAGACGAGTTCCAAAACCTGCGGCGGTAATTACTGCTTTAGTTATTTTACTTGGCATAATTTGAATTATTAGTACTTTGTATAAGCGTCAGTTTCAGACAATGCATTTGCGGAAAGTCGCGTTCGATAATTTCGATAACTTGTTGCTGGCTAGCTTCATTTTTCACAACAAATTGTGCCGTTCCATCACCCTGCGAACCAACTCCTTTACCACCTAAAATATCAGCTTGAATAGGTTGATAATCTAACAATTGGTGTAAAACTGGTGCAGTTAATTGCGAAGGGCAAGCAGGTATTAAATGCGCGTCAAATTCAGCTTGGGCTTGTCGCATTAACTTACCAAGCTTTTCTGCATCACCCGCAAGTAGTGCAGCGATTGCAGCTTGGGTAATTTGATAGCTAATTGTACCGAGATACTTTTGGACATTCGCTTGTACAGAATTGCTGGCAAAAGGATAACAATCATTGAGTTTAGCGAGAATCTCCTGAGTATTTTTGCCTACAGCCAAATCGACAATCACAAAATAGAGGTTTTTCGCCACATCTAACTCGATGATATCGGTATTGTCGCCATCAAACACCATTGCAACTGCTTTACCGCCATAAGCACAACCTTGATCCATCCTCCCGCACTTAGAAGGTGTCGCAATCTCACCCAAATAAGCATATTCCATCTCCCCCTGTAGCGACAACTTTAAGTCATACACCCGATTAAAAGCCCTGGCAACCAAAACGCAAATTGCCGCACTCGACGACAGCCCCTTTTGAATCGGCAAATCTGTCAAGTAATTGTCAATTTCCAACCCATCGACCTGGAAATATTTCAGGAATTGATACGCAACCCCCGCAGCATAACTAAAAAAATCACCTTTTTGGGCTTCAGTCAACAAGGCTTGTTTTTCCATCGGTAACGCCAGCATTTTCCCACTACTACGCACAATTAATTGATTTGGATGCGGCTTAACCTGTGCATACAACCCCTGATTCGTCCCTACAATCAACGTATACCCCAGCCCCAATTCAGCATTATAGCGGCGGTATCCCCCAGCCCAATCGGTGTGTTCCCCAAACAAACACAACCGTCCCGGCACAAATAATTTCATAAACCCAAAATATAAAATATAAAAAAACGATACCGTATGGGCGGGTATCCTGCGGGAAAGCCTCCGACGGACACCGAAACAACATGCATAAACCCGACCGACCCCAAACACCGTAAGGGCGGGTTAACCGACCATATCACCATCAAACTAAAAAAACATCTAAACCCGCCCGACCCCACCAACCATCCCAACATCCCCAACCGCATCAACCCCGACGACAGCAATATGCAAGCATTACCAGAAATATTTGATGGGGACTCATTACTGATGGTACGCGGCACATTCGCACCCGATAACCATAAATTTACACTACCGCGTTCAGCACGTTGCTGAATACTAGCCACAAGATAGTTACAACACCACCATTCTTTCGGCTACAGCGTATGAATTGTGATATGTCTTACTTTCCCGTATTCGTAAATGTTCCTTGTGAACTGTGAGTTTTTGACTAGTGTCAGTTAACAAACTGGCACTCACCAGATTCCGCGACTAATTACACAAGAGATATTCTGTACATGTGCAAGGAGTGATACCACTTCACAATAGTTTGCCATGAGTCATTTTGCTACGCCCCTTTAAATATCGGCGTATCTGTGGCTTCTAATGTTGCAGCAAACAAGTGAATTGGTATTAAGTTATACGGGGAAGCGCTGGGTAAGTCAAAAGCTCAGACGCTTTTTTTATAGGCGTGGAAATGAGTCTTTATACCAAGCAGTACTGAAAAATGTAATATTTCGTGCGACTGCAAATTTGCTCAAATGCGAAACTGAGGTATTGTTTCTGACACCTATTTGCTGGCAAGGATATATCTGTTTTAACGCGATTTATTACAAACGTCACGTGTAAATTGCTTAATTATGGATGTGGGGTATTTGTTGTATGCAAAGCTTCTGTTTAACGTCAAATAAGGGAACAGCACAGCAAAGGGCACAGCAGTGCTGTGCCCCTACGGGTACAAAAATATTAATGAGGTTAACCGACAACAAAATTTACTAATTTACCCGGCACCACAATTACTTTTTTAATTTCTTTACCCTCAATGTGACGCTGGGCAACTTCCGATTCGCGGGCAAATTGTTCCAAACCAATTTTATCTAAGCTAGCAGGTGCTTGTAAATCGCCGCGTTTTTTACCGTTGATTTGAATTACCAGCGTAATTTCATCGACAATTAACGCCGCAGGCTCAAATTTTAACCAGTTTTGAATGTGAACCGATTTGGTGTTACCCAATTGTTGCCATAACTCTTCGGTTATGTGGGGGGCAAATGGTGCTAACAACAAAATTAAAGCTTTGATACCTTCGGCATAAACGAGAGAATCTTTACAGGTTGCATCGGTGATGGCATTACTCAACTTCATCAACTCAGAAATTGCCGTGTTGAACTGATAATCCCCTTCTAAATCCTCGGTAATTTCTTTAATCGCCGTATGAATTGCCCGTCGCAAATCTTTTTCGACCTTACTCAATTGTCCTTGGTCAATTGTTGGTTGTCTTTGGGACTTGTGATTTGCGGTAAAATCGGTTACTAAACGCCATACTCGATTGAGAAAGCGGAATTGCCCTTCCACATCGGACTCATCCCATTCCAAATCCTTTTCGGGAGGTGCTTTGAACAAGACAAACATCCGTGCTGTATCAATACTATACTTAGCAATGACATCTTCGGGTGCAACACCGTTACCCTTTGACTTCGACATGGTGGTATAAACTAACTTTAACTCTTCGCCAGTTTGGGGGTCGCGGGGGTCAGAAGCATTTACTAAACTTGTAGGAACCCATTTATCTTTATCAGATTTATTAGGGTTCATATAAGTTAAACCCTGCACCATCCCTTGGGTTAACAAGCGTTGGAAAGGTTCGTCGAAATTTAATAAACCGCGATCGCGCAACACTTTAGTAAAGAACCGCGAGTACAATAAGTGTAAAATCGCATGTTCGATACCGCCTACATATTGGTCAACGGGCATAAAATCATTGACTTTGCCCGGTTCAAAAATCTGTTGTGCGTTTTTGGCATCGGTAAACCGCAAATAATACCAAGACGAATCGATAAAAGTATCCATCGTATCGGTTTCACGCTTTGCAGGAGTACCGCAACTCGGACAAGCAACATTGACAAAACTTTCTAAATTTGCCAGAGGTGAACCACCACGTCCAGTTAATTCGACATTTTCGGGCAACTGTACAGGCAAATCGGCATCGGGTACAGGAACTGTACCGCAATTGGGACAGTGAATAATGGGAATTGGGGCACCCCAGTAACGCTGACGCGAAATTAACCAGTCACGCAAGCGATATTGTATCCGCGATTTACCAAAACCATTTTGTTCGGCATATTCCACAATCGCTTTTTTGGCATCACCCGAAGCCATGCCATCGAATTGCTGTGAATTTACCAATATTCCGGCTTCGGTATATGCTTCAGACGGGGGATTTTCGGGAGACGCGAAATTTCGCGTCTCTACACTATTATTGTTCGGTGGTGCGATTACAAATTTGATTGGTAAATTGTAATTCTTGGCAAACTTGAAATCTCTTACGTCGTGTGCAGGAACCCCCATCACCGCACCAGTACCATACTCATACAGTACATAATCAGCAATCAAAATCTGGATTTCTTCACCTGTAAACGGATTAATCGCCATCCCACCCGTTGAAATACCGCGCTTCGGTTTATCCTCCGCAGTTCTTTCCAACTCGGTTTGGTTGCTAACTTCTTTCACAAACGCTTCTACAGCAGCTTTTTGTTGCGGAGTCGTAATTTTCTGCGTCAATGGATGTTCGGGTGCGAGTACCACATAGCTAACCCCGTAAACTGTATCGGGACGTGTGGTGTACACTGCGATTTTCTCATCCATCCCGACAACGGGAAATTCCAAATAAGCACCTGTGGATTTGCCAATCCAGTTAGCCTGCATCAACTTGACCCGTTCAGGCCATCCGGTCAATTTGTCAAGGTCAGTTAACAATTCTTCGGCATAATCGGTAATCTTCAAAAACCACTGCCGTAATAACTTACGCTCAACAATAGCACCACTACGCCAAGAACGTCCCTCACTATCGACCTGTTCATTAGCTACCACCGTTTGGTCAACGGGGTCCCAATTAACAGCGGCTTCTTTTTGGTATGCTAAACCAGCTTGGAAAAACTGCAAGAAAATCCACTGCGTCCATCTATAGTAATCGGGTGAACAGGTAGCAAGTTCGGTATCCCAATCAATGGAATAACCCAGACGCTGTAATTGCGATCGCATCTGGTCGATATTTTGATAAGTCCATTTTGCCGGGGGTACACCTCGATCGATTGCCGCATTCTCAGCAGGCAAGCCGAAAGCATCCCAACCCATCGGATGCAGTACCCGATACCCTTGCATTCGTTTGAGGCGTGCGATCGCGTCGGTGATAGTATAGTTACGGACGTGACCCATATGCAGGCTGCCCGATGGATACGGGAACATGGATAAAGCATAAAATTTCGGCTTGTTGGGGTCTTGTTGGGTTTTATCCAAGCCTTTTTCAATCCATGTTTTCTGCCATTTTCCCTCAATTTCTGCCGGGTTGTATCGGGACTCCACTTAAAAAACTCCTAATGCGTCTAATATCAAGTTTCTGCTTCGTTATTGTGGCATAATATTCTGTTGCTGTTGATGGTTTCTTAGCAACATAATATCGGATTTTCTAAAAGGACTTGTGCGTACAAGGGTTTTAAGTTTAGTGTGACATATCAAGAAGGGCGCAATGCCTTGCGCCCCTACGAACGCTACGTGGTGTATTGTAATTACTCCAAATGCTTAAACCGATTAAAAGTCCTCTTAGATACCCAGGTGGTAAATCAAAAGTAACTGATTTAATCTTACCTTTTATCCCTCTTGGTATACGCGAATTTAGAGAACCTTTTATTGGTGGCGGTTCGGTTTTTCTCGCAGTCAAAAATTTATTTCAAAATCAAATTGCAAGGTATTGGATAAATGATATTAATGTCGATTTATATTTATTCTGGAAACATGCTCAAAATCATATACATGATTTAGCTAGTGCAGTTATTCAGCTTAAAGATAACTATCAAGATGGTAGAGAATTATATAAGTTTTTTAAAGATAAAGATAATATTAATTCTGAATTTGATATTGCTGTTAGATTTTTCATTATGAATCGAATCACTTTTTCAGGAATCATGGATTCTGGTGGCTACTCGCAACAAGCTTTTGAAAAAAGATTTACTGAATCTTCGATTGAGAGATTGAAAAGTGTATCTAATTCTCTATCGAATGTTAATATTACCTGCGATGACTATGAAGAACTATTAACGCAAGGTGGTAAAGAAGTCTTTTTGTTTCTTGACCCACCTTATTTTAAAGCTGTCAAATCTAAGTTATACGGAGTTAAAGGTAACTTACATACCAGTTTCGACCATCAAAGATTTACCGAAAATTTCAAAAAATGCCAGCATCAATGGTTGTTAACTTATGATGACTGTCTCGAAATTAGAGAGTTATTTAGCTTTGCTGATATTTACGAATTAGAAGTGCAGTATGGGATGAATAATTACAAACAAACAAATGCTGCTAAGGGTAAAGAATTACTAATTAAAAATTACTCGACTCAACCGGAGTATCAAAGTAGGACAGTTAAAAAAGTGACACAAGATAAATAAAAATTGTTTAAACCAGTAATGTGTAGCTTACTTTTTACAATCGAAATGTAAAATTGATGTAATTGAACATTGCGATATATCGGGAAAACAGGAAAACAGGGTGGGGGAACCCCACCCCTACATTAAATCTTTGAGGATTCTTGGTGTTAAAAGTATTTGTGTACGGTACTCTCAAACCGGGTGAAGAAAATTATTCAAGCTATTGTGCAGGTAAGGTTGTGGAAACATTACCTGCATTTGCAATGGGTAAATTATTTGCGCTACCACAGGGATACCCAGCGATGACGGTGGGAAATAGCGCCGTTTATGGATATTTACTATCATTTGCCGACTCTGAGGTCTTGAATAGCCTAGATGAGTTGGAAGATTACCAACCCTCTAGACAAAAATCAAAAAACCTCTATAATCGACAACAGATTGAAATATTCGATTTAAAAAATGATGTCAGTACTTTATCTCAATACCCAAATTCCCTTGGTTTGGCTTGGGCTTACTTAATGGAAATAAGCCTAGTTTACCGATTGGGAGGTACTTCACAAGAACATGGCTGGTGGAGTGGTAGAGGTATAGTATTTTGAGTAATATTAAACATAGCCCAGACTAGCATCACAACGAACAAAAAAGCTGTTAGTATAAGCTGTTTTCAGACTTTGTTGGCTGCTGTTGCCGTTTGCTTGAATTTTCTGGCGAGATTTTTGCTGTTTTCGGAATTGTCACCACTGGCTGGTTGATACTCACCGCAACCATTATTGGTCTCGTAGCCGGTTTAACAGCCTTTGGCTGAGTTTGTTCGATTGGCTGTTTTGCAAATTGCATTGTGCGGGAGTCACCAGAGAATAATCCTGATACTACACCAAAGGCACAAGCAGCTATTGCAGCCCCACCAAACATATGTAACAATCTCGAACGGCCATGCAAACGTTCTAAAACTCGGTCTACGGTTTCGGCAACAGGTTGTTGCGATTGCGGAACTGGCATAGTCCGCAAAGAAGACCGTAACTTCAAAAGTCGCTGATGTAACTGTTTGACTGATTGGTCATGAACTAACCAATCTTCGACTTGTTTACGTTCAGCTGCTGTGACCTCACCATCGAGGTATGCACTTAATAACTCGAAGCGATCGCGCTTCACCATATCCATAGCACCCGTAAAATCGTTGGTATGCCTTGCATCTCCATTCGCACAGCCCGATGGTTGTTGCGAGCGGAAACGGTCGTCAAATTCAGAATTAGTATTCATCTTAACATTATTACCAATTCATACACGGGTAAACAACAAAGGACAAAGGTGAGAAATTGTAGCTATTCCTTGGGGCAGAAGCACTATAAAGGTTTTGAACTTTCTAACTTAATTATACAATTGTGCCATCAATTGAAAATCAGATTCTCGAAATTTAGGCATCAAGATAATTTTGCAATTGAGCTTGTAATCTAGTACGAGCGCGAGCAATGCGCGACTTGACTGTTCCTAAAGATACACCTGTAATTTCGGCGATTTCTTCGTATGCCAAACCTTCGATTTCCCGAAGGACAATCGTAGTTCGGAATACTTCGGGCAGATCGGCGATCGCTTCGCGTAGTTGCTCGTAAAACTCACGAGTAGTAAGTTCTTCTTCCGGCCCTGGCGTATCACCAGCAATTTCCCAATCCATTTCGCCATCGTCTACCGCACGGGGAGCATCAAGCGACAGGGGACTGACAACCCGTTTGCGTTTGCGTAACTCATCGTAAAACAAGTTTGTAGCAATACGGCTTAACCAGCCTCGGAATTTAGCAGGTTCTTGGAGCTTGCTAACGTTCCGAAAAACTCGAATCCAAACTTCCTGAGCCAAATCAGCTCTATCTGCCCAATCGGGAGCGAGATGGTATAAAACTCTCTCAACCTGACTTTGATAGCGACGCATCAATTCTGCAAACGCAGGAGTTTCGGGACGCAGTCCAGTTTGACAGCGTAGAATTAGGTCGTGGTTTGAGAGCTTATCAACTTGCACCGGCGCTTCCGGGAGCCTGGTATTTGAATCTGACCAGGACACAGTAATTGCTTGACTCATAGATCGTACTGGCTTTTTAACATCCCTATCTATTAGACATGCTTATTAGGTGGATGTTCCCTTCCATAGTGCCGGATTTTCGACTGTAACAACGAGGTATATAATTTTTGTCAATGAGCGAGAAACTATTAAGGGTTATCAACCTGATTATTCTTCCCGGGTAAGATTTTGGTTGTGAGTTGTCGTAATTATCAACTCTACAAATACACTGATAAGCGAAGTATATTTAAATATGCCTCGCTTTCAGTAATTATTAGTTGCAAATGAGTAAATTAATAATTGGATAATCGGGAAAATCTTTACAATTCCCGATTGCCAATTATTGCGTGCTTTAATTTGGTATTGTTACCAAAATTGTTGGTGTTGCTTCGGTTCGCTCTTGAAAACTGGTATCCATATTTGCTCGATCTGGTTCGCGGATATGCAAACACAGATTCAGAGAGAATGTAATCGTAGCTGCTAGCAATAATTTTTCAAACATAATATTCTCTACCCACACCACATTAAGGATTGTTAACTACACCGATTTAGTTCCAAGGTGTGCTAATTTAAATCCGGATTTTTGTAAAAACGACCATTGTTTTGGTCGTCATAGCCCTAGTGTGCCCGCAGGCGTAGAAAGATTTGGTAACAGAACTGATAAAAGTTTGTAAATTTTTGATGTCGGGAGGGGAAAAAGGGAGTAGGAAAGAGAAAATTTGGAATATAGAAGTCTTTTAAGTTATGTGATGCTGGGTGTAAAGTATAGGAATCCGGTTTTATTTTTGTTGGCGTAGCCTGCGCCTTGCGCTTACAGATACGCAGGGTGCGCTTCTTCGACAGCGTAACGCGCCGCTATCAAGGATTTGGTGCGTTACGACTTACGTAATCGCGCACCCTACAATACCTAATTTTATAAGCGTAAGCGCTGGCTACGCCTACAAAAATCAAATAGGACGGCTATATTGATTGAGGTATTGCTATTTGATTTACAAAATATGTTGCGGCGATAGTAATTATAAGAAATATTTGATTAATTACGATAAATTTAAACAAGGGCGATGTTGGAGTAGGGAATGGTTAAAAACGATTCTGTAGCGCGGATAGTTATGCTGCTATGCTTTGGTACGGCGTTCTTGACGTTGGCTGGAAGTTGGCATCTTTCTAGTTATAGTAGTTCGATGCGGACACAAACTCAAAAAAATACTGCCATCTTGACACCAGGTACAGCCCGTGCTGACAATCCGCAACAGCCCAAAACAAATGAAGCTTCGATTCTAGAAAAATTAACGCGCTTTTTACAATCAAGTCACACAAGCGCCACTAACGATGCTGCAAGAGCGATGTCGCCTCAAGTCTCATCTACACCGTCCACTACAATATCGAACGAGCATCGATTGGTTATAGACTTAAGCGATCGCCGAGTTTATGTTTACCAAACTGGTCAAGTCATTGCTAGCTTTCCGCTTGGTGTTGGCAAAAAAGGCTGGGAAACTCCACTTGGAAATTTTGAAGTTATCCATATGCAACATAATCCAGTCTGGAAGCATCCAATTACTGGAAAGATATTTAAAGCTGGTGCCGATAGCCCATTAGGGGATCGATGGGTTGGCTTTTGGTCGGATGGACACAATGAAATTGGTTTTCACGGTACACCCGATGATAGTTTGGTGGGTACTGCGGTTTCGCACGGTTGTTTACGAATGCGAAATCCTGATGTCCGCATGTTGTACGAAAAAGTCAAGGTAGGGACACCAGTATCCGTGAGGAATTAGTTAATTTTTCTTGATGGACGGACAGGCAGGATGCCGGATAGGCAAAATGCCGAACAGGCAGGATGCCTATCCTACTATGATTTTTGCTCAAAGTTTGGTGCATAAGCTTGCAACAAGGTACTGACTTGACGCAGGACTTCATTACCACTATTTTTACCCAAAACAGGGGTTTTGTCGTCGTTGGGTCGGTCGAGGTTGCGAGCGATCGCTTCATTAACTTGCTGACAAATTAATTCCTGTAGTTCGTCTTTGGCTCGTTGACGCTGCCAAGTTGCTCCCTCTTCGGTGGTAGCATAAAGGGGCGGTAGACGGTTGAGGGCATAAGCTGCAATATCCCCAACGTCAAGCGAGCCTTCGCTAGTTGCCTCAATTTCGGCAACACGAGCGATCGCTTCGGTTAAAACCAATTCTTCCATCACGTTAATAAACTGTTTGCGAGGTACTGCCACAACCTCACCAGTTAAGATAGCACCCATGAGACGGTCTAACGCCATATACTCTTCGAGGGAGAGTTCCGACGCATGGTCGCAGATTCGTCCTACTTCGGCTTCCATTGTCGGTGTTAAATAACCTTCTTGGAGAGCTTGTCCTACAATTTTTTCTATACTCATAACACTCATGTTTTTTTCAGCCACCATGCGTCAGCGTTTGGACGATACCAATCGAATCTATATTTGCCTTATTTTTCCCAATTGTAAACAAATTACACACAAATGATGTAGCAAATATACATCTGTTATGTATTTGTACTATTCCACACCACCATTTAACCAAGGCATTGGGTTGATGGATTTGCCATTAACATACAAACCCCAGTGGAGGTGGGGACCTGTAGAAGCTCCTGTCGCACCGATTTTGCCAATTATTTGACCGGGTTTGACAATATCGCCTTCTTTAACATTAATTTTGCTCAGGTGCATAAATATACTTGCTACTCCTTGCCCGTGGTCAACGCCAATAACATTACCATGAACCCGGAAGCCTTGGGATACTGTTCCAACTAAGACCACACGTCCGGCAGCAGGTGCAACCACAGGTGAACCTGTACCACCAGCGAAGTCTAAACCGCGATGGTAATAGTCATTTGCAAATTTACCATTATAGTAGCGACGAACACCATAGGGTGTACTCATCCGCGCCTGACTGGGTTTTAGAAAAGTCCCATTCCAGAGTTTTTCCGGACTGCGGACTGCCCGAAATTCGTTGGCGCGTTGAAGTTCGTATTTTGTTGCCGATACACCAGCTTTACCAGGTGGTAAATTGATTCGTTGTACTGTAAATTTCCGACTTCCCACTTGAATCGGTATATTCTTGGTTTCCCCGCCTGCGTCAATTTTAATTGTCCGACCACCTGCTTTTTCTAGTGGTGTGGTGGGAATAAAAGCCCGATATTTATTTGGTGCAATTTCGTAAGCTGGATATGTATCTTGACCGCTTGTGACTGTGACATTGCCGCCGCGAGTCGAATTATCTTGGTTCACGATTACCGAGATATTATCGCCGAGTAGCGGTTTTTGGGGGCTGATCTGTACGGATAATGCG
>JANNFJ010000684.1:0-2226 GCA_031379725.1 Calothrix sp. OTE_75_metabat_31 | reverse complement strand
AAAAATTTCAAACTTGCTTTGCTCGTCAAATAAGTCGTAAAACTCACTGCTAACTTCCACTACTTTATGAGAATCGTGGCGATAGAAACGTCTGCCGTCTTCAGCCATTTTTTCCAACAGTTGCCAATTCTTAGGGGTATCAGCAATTTTGTGAGCTTCACCAACTGGCACAAGCTCTAATTCATTTTTATCTTGTAGTCGGTCTTGGACATATTTGCCAACGGTAGTTTTAGTAATTCCTAATTTTTGTGCGATTTGGCTATTTTTCATGTGATCCATAAATTGAGAAAATATTTTAAAAGATGCTTACACTACGAACCGCACTAATAACGAAAACTTAAAATGTTAAAATTTTAACTTCAAGTAGAAAGCTCTTATTCATGGGCTAAAACTTGACAAATCTTAAAATTTATAGCTTTTTATATGTGTAAGCTCTGACTAAAAAGTAAGTCTAATAGTTAGAGAAGGACTCGAACTACTACTTGAAGAGTAAGTCAGGGAACTGCTATATGAAGAGGGTGGTCGTAGTTCTCTTACGCAGAAAAAAGACACATTTACTAATTTTTGTCCATTAATTACCTTTATTAAGCCTATTGCCTATGTTTTCATCATCTAAAACTGTAACTTTACAATTCCAAATTTATTTTAAAGTTGCCTCCGAAAAAGCCTATCTTTTATTAAAAAGTAAGTCTGACAGTTGGCAGTGTCCAACCTTTACCTTGAACCTGTCTCAATCTTCGCAGGCGGTAATTACAAATAAAACCTACCAGCTTCTAGAAAAACACTTTGCTATTGCCAGAAGCGAAATTAAATCCTTACAAGTAGAGCCAAGCACAACTCAAACAACTCTAATTAAGCTTGAAATTAATGAAGAAGCTGTAATTGTTCTGTCAGATAAATACCTTGATTATACTTGGGGTAATGAGAGAGAAGGCGGGCTAAATTAGTTGTTAATCTATGCTTGCAGTTGCCTACTCAAGCTACCAAGAATATCAGCAAGCTTTTGAATATTTAGAGGCTCGCCTGAAAAAACTATTGCTTACTTCCCAAGTAGAAAGTCACTATATTTGTTCAAAGCACGATTACTTGTACGATAATCTCTTGGAAATTAGCCAAATAGTCTTTGCAGCTTTCCGCTCATATAACAGCGGGGATAAAGTATTTAGTTTACTCTCTTCTCACCTCGATGATTTAGCCAAAGTAGTCAAATTGGCGCGTGCTGATGGAGTTAGAATGGAAGAGGGACTGAAAAGAAGAAAACGAGAAGTTCGGGAACTGCAAGTTAAAATTGAATTACTGGAGAAGCTGATAAATAAAGCGGATAACGCTTGACAATAAACATTAAACTTGAAATATTCTTTTTAAGTTTGAATAATTAGCGAAGATATTATAAAAAAAAATATATTTATAAAAGAAAATTATATGAAAACTACACATAAAGATGCAGACTCGCAGCAAATAGCTGAAATAGTCCAACACGAAAATGACTATTGGTCGCAAATTTTTGACGAAGCTAGTAAACAGGATGGAGCAAACAAGCTCTTTTCTTCTTATTGGTGGGAAGATTACTACCGAGAAATTATTGAGTACATAAACTTTAATACTAGTTTCAACCCTAACTGGAAAGTTTTGGAAGCGGGGAGTGGTTCAGGTAAATCCTCAATTTTACTGGGTAAGAATATTGACAGGACATTTTTGGATATTTCCGATAAAGCCCTTGAATTTGCAAGGCATCTAGCAACTAAATTTCAAGTCCAAAACATCAAGTATGTTCAAGACAACATTTTACAGATGCCTTTTAAGAATCAATCCTTTGAGTTTGTTTGGAATATTGGAGTAATCGAACACTACGACAAACCGCAAATTATGGCAATGCTAGGTGAAATGATTCGTACAACCAAAAAGGGAGGTTATATGGCAGTAGGAGTACCAAATTTTTGGACAGGGGCTACTTTGAAAGCATGGCTGTTAAAACAGAAATTGTTTCAATTTATTCCTGGATACAAGCTAGATAGCGAAAAATTTTACTCTAAAACAGAACTTTATCAGTTAGTTCTTGAAGGCAGCAAGAAGCAAAACCGTACAGTGGAAACTTTGAATACAGCCTACTTTGGCAACCCGCTGCCAATAGAAAGTCCTAAGTGGCTAATTACCTCACTAGGGAGATTTATTGGCAAATTTTTTCCAAGAAGTAAGTTTCTTACCTTTATAATCATCAAAATTAAT
>JANNFJ010000658.1:0-3616 GCA_031379725.1 Calothrix sp. OTE_75_metabat_31 | reverse complement strand
TGGCATTATTACAGCTTGATTTACGGGAGTCGGCAATACCCATTCGATTTGAGATGCGATTTCACCAGACTTCAAAGCCGTAGTAATAGCTTTCAAACGTTCGGGACTTTCTGGATGCATTCTTCCAGTTCTGTGTTCGAGAAACTCATCGGAATAAATTACGGGCAGCATAGTCAAAAAGTGGGTGTAGGGTGTTGGGTGTGGGGTGTAGGGGAGAGTGGGAGGTGGGGTGGTGTTCTTGAGTAGGGGCAACGAAAAAATTTAGTAATTTCTTCCCTCTCCTTCTCCCCCACTCCCTACACCCTAAATCCTACTCTCTATCATCATCTAGCATTTCAGGTACTAAAGCTTGATTATTGATGCGTTCTTCAACTGGCAAATCGCGCAGTGCGTCATCGATTCTGGGAGGATGTTTAATCATATCTAATACTTCGGGACTTAACTGTTCTGCGCTGGTTTCAAGATCGTTTTTTTCGGCTGGAGTAGAGTCTTTTTGAGCGTTCATAGTTTTGGCCTTAAATTTATATGTTTGTATCGTATTTTCTCGAAGTCATATAAGTAAACTATCTTGGGGATTAATCTGAGCTTTTCAAAATTAATTACTAATGGTAGATTCAATATCTATTATTCACATTAATATTACCCACAAGCATTGATTTAATAGCTTTTTTGGCTGAAAAAATAATTAATAAATTTCGGAAAAACAGTAATAAGATTTTTAGATGTTATTAGCTATAATTCAGATTTTTTAGTAATTTGATTTGAAGATGTAAAATATTTGTAAATCTTTGATTATCGCCAAGGCGGTAATTCAAAAATATTGTTTTAAATTTTGAATTTTTCAAGATGATTTTTTTAGATATTAACTAGCTACTTTAGCGACAAAAAAATGCCCACATGTGCTAAGATTGTATCAAAATATGGCAATTATTCAAGATAACTAAGGAATAATTTTGCTTTTTTCTGCAATGAAAGCCTAAAATCAGCGATTTTGGAGTTATATAGATTATGACGACCTCTGAGGAGAGGATTATCCCGACAGACCTACGGAATGAAATGTCCAGGTCTTACCTGGAATACGCGATGAGCGTCATAGTTGGTAGGGCGCTGCCAGATGCGAGGGATGGTCTCAAACCCGTGCATCGACGAATTTTGTACGCTATGCACGAATTGGGGTTGATGTCAGACCGCCCATATCGGAAATGTGCCCGTGTGGTCGGGGAAGTATTGGGTAAATACCATCCCCACGGCGATACGGCAGTGTATGACGCTTTGGTGCGGATGGCGCAGGATTTTTCCATGCGATCGCCTCTGATTGCAGGGCATGGTAACTTTGGTTCGGTCGATAACGACCCCCCCGCAGCAATGCGGTATACCGAGTGTCGCTTGCAAGCTTTGACGAGTGCCTCACTACTCCAAGATATCGAGTCGGAAACTGTAGATTTTGCGAGTAACTTCGATGGTTCGCAGCAAGAACCAACAGTTTTACCAGCACGGATACCCCAGTTACTACTTAACGGTTCTTCGGGTATTGCGGTGGGGATGGCAACAAATATCCCGCCGCATCATTTGGGTGAATTGATTGACGGGACCATAGCACTAATTCAGAACCCCGACATCACAAGTACCGATTTGATGCAGTATATCCACGGTCCCGATTTTCCCACAGGGGCGCAAATTCTGGGTACTGCAGGAATTAAGGAAGCTTATCTGACGGGACGCGGTTCGATTACAATGCGCGGTGTGGCGAATATCGAAACCATCCAACAACGCGGTAGACCCGAACGCGAAGCAATTATTGTTACCGAGTTGCCCTATCAAACTAACAAAGCGGCATTAATCGAAAAAATTGCCGAATTGGTCAACGATAAGCGGATTGAGGGAATAGCAGATATTCGGGACGAAAGCGATCGCGATGGGATGCGAATCGTCATCGAACTCAAACGCGATGCCTATCCGCGAGTAGTCCTAAACAATCTCTATAAACAAACGCCAATCCAAGCCAACTTTGGTGCGAATATGTTGGCTTTGGTGAACGGAGAACCACAGGTTCTCGAACTCAAGCAGTTCTTGCAGGTTTTCATTGATTTCCGCGTCGAAGCTATCACTCGTCGAACCCAATACGAACTTCGTAAAGCCCAAGAACGCGACCATATTTTACAAGGTTTGTTGATTGCGTTGGCACATTTGGATGAAATTATTCACCAAATTCGCCATGCAGCCGACACACCAACCGCAAAAGGTGAATTAATTACCACCTACGGACTCTCAGAAGTTCAAGCTGATGCTATCTTGCAGATGCAGTTGCGACGGTTAACGGCGTTAGAAGCTGATAAAATTCGCTTAGAACACGACGAATTACTGCGAGTCATTACCGATTTACAGGATATTTTGGCGCGACGCGAACGAATCCTCGAAATCATCCAAACTGAAATCACTACTATTCGAGAGCGATTTACTACACCGCGCCGCACGATAATTACGCATAACGATGGCGATTTAGATGACATTGACTTGATTGCCAATGAAAAAGCAGTAATTTTGCTTACTCAGCAAGGTTACATCAAGCGGATGCCAGTGAATACCTTCGAGTCTCAAAGCCGTGCAACTCGCGGTAAAGCTGCGGCAAAGGTAAAAGACGATGATACCGTCGAGCAATTTTTGACATGCTGCGACCATGACAGCGTGCTATTTTTCAGCGACAGAGGTGTTGTTTATTGCCTGCGAGCTTATCAAATTCCTGTTAGTTCGCGCACTAGTCGAGGAACTCCCATAGTGCAAATGCTGCCAATTCCCAAAGAGGAAAAAATCACTTCGATTGTTCCTGTCGATGAGTTTAGCAGCAACGAATATCTAGTTATGCTTACCAAAGGCGGCAATATTAAGAAAACTGCACTGGAAGCATTTAGTAATATTCGTTCTAACGGTTTGATTGCAATTTCGTTGGAAGAAAAAGACCAACTACGCTGGGTGCGTCGTGCTAAACCCGAAGATAGCGTCTTGATTGGTTCGCGTAATGGAATGGCAATTCACTTTCGATGCAATCACGACCAATTACGTCCCTTGGGTCGGGCAACTCGCGGTGTCAAAGCCATGAAGTTGAAAAAAGGTGACGAACTCGTTGGGATGGATATTTTGCCAGCAGCGATTCTCGACAATTTAGCTCCATCAGAAGATGAGATGGAAGAAATTGAAGAAGTGTTAGAAGCTGAAACCGTCGAAACTGTTGAAACGGTTGAAACGGTTGAAACGGTTGAAAACGTTGAAAACGTTGAAATCGTCGAAACCGAAGAATCCACCGAAGTTATTGAAAACGGTAGCGTTGGACCTTGGGTATTAGTGATTACAATGGCTGGATATGGCAAGCGCGTACCCGTTGCCCAATTCCGATTGCAAAATCGTGCTGGACAAGGTTTAATGGCGACTAAGTTCAAAAACCGTAAAGTCAAAGATAAGCTAGCGACGCTCTACATCGTTCATAACGCCGACGAAATGATGATGGTGACGAATCGCGGCATCATGATTCGACAAGCAACAAATGCGATTTCCATCCAATCGCGGTCAGCAACCGGGGTGCGGGTTCAACGTCTCGACGACGATGACGCAATCACCGGAG
>JANNFJ010000628.1:0-6676 GCA_031379725.1 Calothrix sp. OTE_75_metabat_31 | reverse complement strand
TGAGCGCGGCGGCGGCCATGGCACGCATCGAAGCCAACCACACACCCACCTGCTGCGGTAAACACTGCCGCCCCATAGCTAACAAATGCGGCTGTGCTCCTATTTCTAAAAACACTTCATAACCTTGCGCCGACAAAGTTTGCATACTCTGAGCGAACATCACTGGCTGGCATATATGGTCTAGCCAATATTGCGCTGTTGTAATCCGCTCATCTGCACTCTTCCCAGTCAGGTTCGATATCAGCGGGATTTGCGGCTGATGGTAAGTGATTTGATTGGCAATAACTTCAAACTCTGCTAGCATTGGTATCATCAATGGCGAATGAAACGCATGGGATACTTGCAAGCGTTTTGTTTTGATGCCTTGAGATTCCAACTGCTGACAAATCGCAGTTACTGCTGCTTTGAGTCCGGAAATCACTACATTTTGTGGTGCATTAATCGCTGCGAGGGAAACTGTCTGTGCATTATCATTCAATAACGATTGGACTTGCTGTACCGATGCCATCACCGCTACCATTTCGCCATCAGGACTCAACTTTTGCATTAACCTGCCTCTAGCTGCAATCAGTTTCAGACCATCTACTAAACTGATGATTCCGGCTACGGTTGTAGCTACATACTCGCCGACGCTGTGACCAACTACAACATCTGGTTTAATCCCCCACGATTGCCATAACTGCACTAGAGCATATTCTACGGCAAACAGCGCTACTTGGGTGTAGGCTGTTTGATTAATCCGGGATAAACTTTCTGGCTCCGTTGTTGTGGGATAAAGTATTTCTAGTAAAGGATGTTCTAACTGATTACCCAGGATTTGCTCACATTGGTCAATGGCAGCACGAAACACTGGTTGTGTTTGATACAGTTGTTTTCCCATATTCACATGCTGGGAACCTTGACCTGTGAATAAAAATGCTATTTTCTTTGGACTGGTACTGCTGGATGTTTGTTCGGATATTACTCCGGTTATTTGTTCTTTGGCTTGGTGTTGATGCAGTTTTTCTGCTAGTTGTTGTTTATCAAAGGCAATCACTGCTAGTCGGTGAGTGAAGTGGGCACGTCCTGTGTTAGTTGTGTAACAGATGTCTGTCAGTTCTGAGAAGCGATCGCTTTTCAGATATGTTTGATAGTTTTTAACTAACTCTTGCAGTGCTGTTTCTGTTTTGGCTGATAGCGTTAATATCTGTAATGGTCTTTCTATATAACCTTCATTTTTGACAATCGACTTTTGACTCTGCAATTGAGTGGGTGCTTCTTCCAACACTATATGAGCATTTGTACCACCAATACCAAAAGCATTGACTCCACTGCGCCGTGGTATCATTTCACCTTCTTTGGTTTTAATTCGCTCCCACTTCTGGTTTTCTAAGACGATATAAAATGGACTGCTGTCTAATTTGATGTGTGGATTTAATTGCTCAAAGTTCAGTAGCTTTGGTAATTTTTTGTGCTTCATTGCTAACAGAACTTTAATTACCCCCGCAATCCCTGCGGCACCCTCCAAATGTCCTATATTAGTTTTTACTGTTCCTAGACCACAATAAGAGTGCCGAGATTGGGTTAATTCATACTCTCCTTCTGCTTCTTTTTGTCTGAAAGCTCTTTTGAGACTGTTGATTTCAATCGGATCTCCCAAAGGGGTTCCAGTTCCGTGAGTTTCAATGTAAGAAATAGTATTAGGAGCAATGCCAGCTTTTCTCTGAGCAGCACGAATTACTTTTGCTTGAGCATAGATATTGGGAGAGGTTAAAGTTCTCGCTTTTCCACCATGATTGACAGCGCTTCCTTTGATCACACCATGTATCTGATCTCTGTCTTTAATGGCTTTTTCGAGGGGTTTTAATAAAATTACCCCTGCTCCTTCTCCACGCACATAACCATCAGCCCCACTGTCAAAAGTTCTACATTGCCCTCTCGGAGACAACATATTCTGCTGACTCATTTGGATATATGTTGTTGGTGACAAAAGCACACTAATTCCACCTACCAGTGCTTGGTCACATTCCTGTTCTTTCAAAGCATTAATAGCCTGATGAATAGCAACTAAAGAACTTGAGCAAGCTGTATCAACAGAAAGACTTGGTCCAGAAAAATTAAAATAAGCAGAAATTCTATTTGGAATCATAGTAGTCCAGCTACCTGTTCCACTATGTACATCAATCTCATCCTCATTCAACGTTAGAATTGAGTCATAACTACAAGCCCCAATAAAAACACCTGTAGGGCTTCCTGACAGTTCCAGTGGGGAATATCCAGCATCTTCCAAGCATAACCAGATCAACTCAAGCATCAATCTTTGCTGAGGGTCTATTCGGATAGCTTCACGGGGAGAAATACCAAAAAATGAAGCATCAAACTGATCCACTTCTTGAACAAACCCACCCCATTTACTAATACTTTTGTTTGGTTGTTGAAGCTGTGGATAATAAAAATTCCTAAGTTGCCATCTCTCAGCAGGAATTTCAGTTACACTGTTTATTCCCTTCTCTAAATTTTGCCAAAATTGATTGTAGTCATAAGCTCCAGGAAAACGACAAGACATCCCAACAACAGCTATTTCATCTTTCCATTTGTCCAATGAGCGAGAATTATCTTTGCTTTTCATAATGATTCAGCTATGGTAACTATCCTACTTTAACTGTCATACTGTAAATCAATTCAATAAATGAATCCTATACTCGGAACCATCTTTAAGGCATCTCTCATTAACCTACGCAAACTCTCATCACAATTTAGACTTAAATTACTTTACAGAGAGTTTTCTATATATTCACCTATAAAAAAATATTACTTAAAAACGATTTATTAAAAAAATTATCACTTAACATTTTTGAAAAAAATGCTAAATGCCAGTTTTACTTTATTGAAGCTAGCACTGTTTCACTAATACTTCTGAAATTTAGAGTAATATACTTAGATCCCAAAGTCAAGCAAAAAACTTACTAAATTAAAAAGACTATCCACATAATATATTTGCTCTCTTGTATTAATTGAAACTACTGATCTAGTAGTATATTGAATAATTCAAGTAGCTTGATTTGCGAAATGGCTTTTTAATATCTAAATATGTGTGCCTCAATTATGACGAGTGACCGTCTTAATCTAGAAATGTCGATAGCAGAAATGCAGAAATTTAGAAATGTTGCATTAAAACCGCTGTTAATAGGAGATATATTTAAATACATAAAAGCAATTGTAAGGTATTTTCAGGCAGCCAGAAACTACATTTCTTATAGCGGCAAATATGAAATTATAGATAACAAAGTTATTCACCACGTTGAAGTTAGTTTAGTCCCAGATTGGACTCATACAGACCTGGAACGGACTTTTGAATTTTCTGGAGATAAGCTTATACTAATTTCTCCTTGTGTTGGAAACGCATCTTTTCATCTGACTTGGCAACGTGTATAGGAATTACTTGTAAGTGAGCCGCACCCTAATTAATTTTGTCTGATTACTTAAAGGATTAATCTCTATGCAGACTAAAAAATATACATCAGAGGTTGATAAACACCCCAGAGGTGGAAGATATGTTAATCGTTGGGTGCTTGCTACTTTTTTTACTGTTGCACTTGTAAGTGGTATAGTTGTCTTCTACAGCTTATTTAGCAAGCGCTTTGCCATGCAAGCTTTAAAAGGTGCGACCTCAGTTGCACTCTTAAAGCCTACATTGGTTATAGCCTTGGGTCGTTTGGAACCCTATGGAGAAGTGATTAAATTGTCTGCTCCAACAACATTTTCAGATGGAAACGGTTCAAATCGTGTTGCTAAACTGTTAGTGAAAGAAGGAAACTGGGTCAAGCATGAACAGGTGATTGCAATTTTGGACAGTCACGATCGCCTTCAGGCTGCTTTTAAAAAGTCTAAGCAAAAAGTCCAGCTAGCTAAAGCTAAACTAGCCCAAGTTAGAGCAGGCGCAAAAATAGGAAATATTAATGCTCAAAAAGCCAAGATTATAAATTTAAAAGCTGAATTACAAGGTCAGATTACTTTACAAAAAGCAACAATTAAACGATTTGAGGCTGATTTTCAAGGAGAAAAAGAGACTGAAGAAGCCGTACTTAAACGTTTGATAGCTCAGTGGCGCAATGCCGAAACAGAGTGCAGGCGCTATGAAACGCTATTTAAAGCGGGGGCGATCACTACCTCTGAATATGATAGCAAATGTTTAGCAGCAGAGACGGCTTCCAAGAGTGTCAATGAGGGCAAAGCTACTTTACAACAGATACAAGACAGCCGTCGTGCCCAGATCGAGGAAGCCCAAGCTAATTTGCAGCGGACACAAAACACCCTGCAAGCTCAACAAACGGAAACAAAGGCCACACTAGAAAGTATTACCGAAATTCGCCCTACAGACATTATGGTAGCCCAGTCCGAACTGGAGGGTGCGATCGCTGAAGTTGAGGAAGCACAAGCTTTGTTAAATCTAACTTACATTCGCACATCCATTAGTGGACGGGTGCTGAAAATTCATACTAGATCAGGTGAGAGCATCGGCAGTGATGGAGTTGTGGAAGTCGGACACACTGACCAGATGTATGCAGTTGCCGAAATATATGAAAGTGATATTAAGAATTTGCGTTTGGGACAGAAGGCTGTAGTAACTAGCAGTGCTTTTGTGGGAGAAGCTAAGGGAGTCGTTGATGAGATTGGCTTACAAATTCGTAAGAATGATGTGCTTGATACTGACCCTACTGCGGCCATTGATGCCAGAGTAGTAGAAGTCAAAATTCGCTTAGATCCTGATAGCAGTCGTAAAGTCGCTAACTTGACTAATCTAGAGGTAAAGGTTCAAATTGCACTCTAAGGATAAAACCTCAATATGAAACGGAAAATTCCACTAGCTTGGCTACAGATGAGCCGGAACAGAAACCGCTTGCTAGTAGCGATGGCAGGGATTGCTTTTGCTGATATGTTAATGTTCATGCAACTAGGCTTTCAAAGAGCACTATACGATAGTAATACGAAGTTGCATAGAAGTTTACGAGCTGACATCGTTTTAATTAGCCCTCATGCTCGAAATATTTCAGAAATGACCAGTATTCCCCGCCGCCGTTTGTACCAAGCCATGAGCTTCGAGGGAGTAGCATCGGCCGAACCGCTCTACACTGATTTCGTAGACTGGAAAAACCCCGAAACTCATATTAAGACTTCAATCTTGCTTATTGGTTTTAATCCGAACAAATCCGTATTCGACATTGCAGGTGTCAATCAGAATTTGGACAAGCTGAAGTTACCGGATACTTTACTATTGGATTCGGGTTCGCGTGGAAACTATACTAGAACCATTGCCGCTCTACAAGAAGGTAAAGTCGTTTCTACTGAGATCCAAGAACGTAAAATTCAGGTAGCTAGTCTATTTTTGTCTGGCGCTTCCTTTGCCGCTGACGGCAATGTGATTACAAGTGATTTAAATTTTCTCCGTATCTCATCCCATCGCAACTTCTCTGAGATCAGTGCTGGCTTAATTACACTCAAGCCTGGAACTGATCCCCAAAAAATTATGGCAGCATTAGGTACCTACTTGCCCAATGATGTTAAAGTTCTAAGTTTCGATGAATTTGTTAAGTTTGAGGAAACCTATTGGGCTAACAACACCCCGATTGGCTTCATCTTTAGTTTAGGAACTGTAATTGGATTTGTTGTTGGTTTAGTGATCGTCTATCAAATTCTCTCCTCAGATGTTGCCGACCATACGGCTGATTACGCCATGCTTAAAGCCATAGGATACCCTGATATCTATCTAATCAAGGTTGTTCTGCAAGAAGCTTTGATTCTAGCTATTTTAGGCTATATTCCAGGATTTGCTGTCTCTTTGGGACTATATGCTTTAACTCGAAGTGCCACCAATTTACCTTTATATATTACTTTAAATAGAGGCGCATCTGTATTCTTACTCACTGTCCTTATGTGTTTTATTTCAGGGGTAATTGCTATGCGAAAACTTCGAGCCACTGATCCTGCTGATCTTTTCCAGAAGTAATAAGTCAGATACAGTACTTCCGTCTGTTATGAGGTACACTAAATGAGGAGCAACGCGATTTTTAGAGGTTGGACAAAAAGATGCTATCACTAAACTTACATTTGTGTATGAGGTAAGTTTATTTGCAGTTAATATACGTAATTGCACGAAAAATAGTCTTGATGAGATATATCAAAAAGCTTACTAGTAAATTATTTGACGATTATTTTCAAATATATCTGCAATAAGTCTTTAAGGCTTAGTATCAATTAAGGCAGAAAATAAACTAAGTGTCGAATTTAAGTATAAAATTTATCAGGCAGTTTGGGGTTTGATAAACGAATTAAAGATAGAATCAGAAAAATTATCCCAACTTTTAGCTTGTCAAAAAATAGTATTTATTGTTACAGTTTAAGGCGTGTTCCCCTGTATTTTAGAGCATTAAAAAAGAAGTTATTAAAAACATGAATACTAGTCCAGCTATTAATACTTGGCACAATTGCCTCAAACCCAATTCCAATGCCAAAGTACGTTTATTTTGCTTTCCTTACGCAGGGGCAGGGCTGTTTCATTCTTGGAAGAAAAATGGTTCAATTGACACTGAGGTAAGAAACTTAAGCGAGGGTGCGGCTACGCCGCACCCAAGCGCCAATAAGACTTTCGACAAATTGTCCGGGGGTATCTATGACAGCAGGTTTGATTGAAGAACTC
>JANNFJ010000614.1:0-18529 GCA_031379725.1 Calothrix sp. OTE_75_metabat_31 | reverse complement strand
TGAAACCCTCAAGCAATTGCAGCGTCACAAATGAGGGAGTAGGCATTAGGGAGAAGAGGTAATGGGAATAGCCTGTACCTCTCTCAATAACTCTTATAAACCCTCCTCATCTTCTCCTACTCCCCAATCTTTATGCTCCCCGTCCTAAACAAACAAACAGCCTGCATGTACACTCGTGATGGAGTACGTCTCGATGCAGATATTTACCGCCCTGATGTAAAAGGCGAATTTCCAGTATTGTTGATGCGTCAACCTTACGGTCGAGCGATCGCATCAACTATTGTCTACGCACATCCAAGCTGGTACGTTGCCCAAGGCTATATCGTAGTCATTCAAGATGTACGGGGACGCGGTACATCAGAAGGTGAATTTAAATTATTTGCCCATGAAATCGCTGATGGGGAAGATACAGTCAATTGGGCAGCCAGCTTACCAAATAGTAATGGTAACGTCGGTATGTACGGGTTTTCGTACCAAGGAATGACACAATTGTACGCTGCAATTGGAAAACCACCCGCACTTAAAGCTATTTGTCCGGCAATGATAGGCTACGATTTATACACAGATTGGGCATACGAAGGCGGAGCTTTTTGTTTGCAAACCAATTTGGCATGGGCAATTCAACTAGCGGCAGAAACTTCTCGGTTGCAAAACGACGAAAAAGCATATCGGGCATTGTTAACAGCATCGCGGAATTTACCGCTTCACGATGCTATCCCTAATTATCCCGAAATTTTCAAATACTACGCTCTCGATTCCTATTATCATGACTGGGTAACACATCCCCAACCCGATACCTACTGGCAAAAACTCTCACCAAAAACTTACCTGGAAGAAATTGATTTGCCAATGTTCCATATTGGTGGATGGTTCGATACATACCTACGAGGGACGCTGAACTTATATAAAGGTATGGCATCTCGAAGCCAATACCGTCAGCAGTTACTTGTCGGTCCTTGGGCACACATACCTTGGGGGCGAAAAGTAGGTGCTATGGACTTTGGGGTAAATGCCATCAGTCCGGTTGATAAAATGCAAATATCTTGGTTCGACCAATATCTCAAAGGTAAAAATACTGGATTGCTTGATTTGCCCACAGTTTGGTTGTTTGAGATGGGGAGCAACATTTGGCACAATTATCCCCATCTACCGAAATCTACTCATAAAACCTACTTTTTATCAAGTAATGGACTTGCGAGTATGGGGGAGTCAGGGTTACTCAGCCCCGATTTCAAAGAAACCAGCATTACCGATGTAATTGTACATGACCCTTGGCGACCAGTACCATCATTAGGGGGACATGCGGGGATTCCTGCGGGAGTATTTGAGCGATCGCATATCGATTGTCGTGCGGATGTTTTGACATATACCACCGAACCCCTGATAGAAGATTTACATTTAGCAGGTGATGTAATTGTGTCCATCTCTTGTATTACCGACAAACCCAGCTTTGATTTATCAGCAGTACTTTCAGAAGTTTACCCAGACGGGCGCGTTTACAACATCACACAGGGTTATCTTCATTGTCGAGATGGAATGAATTTGGGCGTGCGAAAAATTCAACTGCAAACAACTTGCGTGCGAATAGAATCAGGACATGCATTACGATTAAGTATAAGCGCAGCCTGCTTTCCTGCGTATGCAATGAATTCGGGTACTGAAGAAGTAATTAGTAAACAGCGATTAATCAATAATGAAATTATTACTCTAACAGTTCATTTGGGACATAATTCACCTTCGCAAATTCTGCTACCCTGCTTGATAATGGACGAGCTACCGCAATAAATGTATATTAATATATAATATTTTCGACTGTAAAGCCCCCTTTATTTTATTTTGGCGAAAGTATTGAAAATGTCAAATTATATATTTCATGTAGACTTAAACGAGAAGGAACTAATTGAAGAAGCTCGTTCTATAATCGCTAAACGCTTTAAAAAGAACTATCATCATATTGGAGCGGCGTTGCGAACGAAATCAGGAAAAATGTTTTCTGCTGTTCACTTAGAAGCATATGTTGGGCGAGTCGCAGTTTGTGCTGAGGCAATCGCTATTGGAATGGCAGCAGCAGCAGGAGATACAGAAATTGAGGTTATAGTTGCTGTAGATCGTAAAGGTAGGGTTGTAGCACCATGTGGCATGTGTCGTGAGTTAATTTCTGATTATGCTCCTAGTTGCAAAGTGATTATTACTGAAGAGGAAATGACAACTATCAGCGAACTCTTGCCTAGTAAATATCAACGGCTAAGATGATGATAAATGCTCTTTCTCAAAGGATGTTACAAACTCTATAATAAGTTTTCCAACTCCTTACACAATATGGTGTTTATCACCCTACTCAGGTTACAGTCATTTTACACCAAGATAAGGGCGCAATGCCTAGCGCCCCTACACATATACCTCACCTGCTTGGGAACTGCTATAAATCTTAACTGCTAACTTCATTATCAATAGCCATTCGAGTTAATTCCATAATTTTCTCAAAATGAAAGTTCCGAGCTAAATCATTCAAAAAATCTGCAACAGACGCATTATCTGATGATATTTGCTCCAATAATTGGAGAATTAAGTCGTCACTACAACTAGCAGCAGCATTATACATTTCCTCTAACCAAATTGGCGATGTTTGAGATAAAAGCTCGACAATATTGGTATCGGACAAATTGGATGTAGCTTGCCAAGCATGTTGATTTACGTGAGGAATTTCTTCTTGATAAATATACTCGATTTTAAGATAATGTTGAATTTTTTCGAGTAGTAATTGTTCGTGGAATGGCTTATTAATAAAATCATCGCATCCAGATGTAATAATCGCATCGCGCTGCTCATCAAAAGCATTAGCAGTGAGGGCAATAATAATAGTTTGATTTTGGTCATTATGAATTGAATGACCTTGCTTTTCTCTAGCTTTAATTTGTCTGGTTGCTTCGTACCCATCCATAATTGGCATCCGCATATCCATCAAAATTAAATGTGGCTGCCAATTAGACCAAACAGAAATAGCATCCACACCATTAACAGCTTCCCGGACTGCGAAACCGATTAATGAGAGTAATTTAACCAAAAATACTCGACTATCATCAGCATCATCGACAACAAGAATGCGATAAATTGGTTGTTCTAGCGCCAACCTCATAATTTGACGTTGACCAGAAATCAAACCAACTTCGGTTTCTGAAGCAAAACTAATTTGAATATCAAAAGCAAATGTACTGCCTACATTAACAATACTGCTAACAGTAATATCACCCCCCATCAACTGTACGTACTTACGACTAATTGCTAAACCTAGACCAGTCCCTTGCTGAGATTGTCTACCTGTTTCGGTTTGCCCGAAAGCTTCAAAAAGTAGTTTTATTTCTGTGGGGGAAATGCCTGAACCTGTGTCTACGACTTCAAAGTGGAGAGTGGAGGTGGTGGGGGGAGGGGGAGACAGGGAAAAAATTCCCACCTTGTCCATCTTGTCTCCCCCATCTTTCATTCCGACACGTAATATAATATTACCAGTTTGTGTAAATTTAATCGCGTTACCTAAAAGGTTGAGTAGAACTTGGCGAAGTTTACTGGCATCGGTTTGGATGCAACTTGGTAGATCGCTAATATATTCAAATATCAGGGTCAAGCCTTTGGCAGTGACACGATACTGTAACATTTCTCTAAGATTATCGAGCAAGTGGATTAAATTGAAATTACTAATATTTAAATCGCTTCTGCCTGCTTCGATTTTAGACATTTCGAGAATGTCGTTAATAAGACCAAGAAGGTGTTCGCCAGCGCGGTTGATAATCGCTAAATTTTCTTGATTTTCCTCAGAAAACTCAGTTTCGTGGCTCATGAGTTGCGTAAATCCCAGTATGGCATTAAGTGGCGTTCGTAACTCATGGCTCATGTTGGCGAGAAATTCACTTTTAGCGCGGTTGGCAGCATCGGCAGCAATAACGGCTCGTTGCAGCGCTTGAGACTGAAGTTGTGTTTGTGCAAGCAATTCGGCTTGTTGGAGTGCGACACCAAGCTGGTTACCAATTTGCACAACAATGTTAATTTCACCGGTTTTCCATTGACGGGGACTAGAATTTTGGTAGCTGCCAAGCAATCCCCAAATTTGGCTCCCGTGAAAAATCGGGACTGTAATGTAAGCTTTAGCTTGAAAGCGTTCGAGGAGTTGAACGTAACATTCTTCAAACCCAGCCCTATAGATATCGGGGACGCATAGAAAGCTAGCACCGCGACTGTAAGCTCCACCTTGGGTATCTTGAAGGTGAGTATCGATAACTTGGTTATTACTATTCATCGCTTGGACGATGCAAGTATCGTCTTGGAGCGCTCCTTGCGTAAAATTCGGGTCTTGTTTATGCGCTTCAATCAGCGAAACCCAGCCATCACCTACAGATTCGGCAACAAATTCACCACTCCAGTCGGGGTTAAAGCGGTAAACGACAACGCGATCGCACAAAAGTACCTGTCGCAATTCTTGGGTTGTAGCTGTAAAAATTGTTTCCAAATCGAGTGTTTGCCGCATCCGTTGAATTGCTTGCGTAATTGCACGTTCGCGCTCGGCACTTTCGCGCAAAGCGTCTTGAGCGAACTTGAGCGAGGTAATATCTGTTACCGTACCGATATAGCCTTTCACTTCGCTATCTTCACCAATTTCCGGTACGGCTTGCGCGATTACCCAAACAGTTGTACCGTCACCACGTATAAAACGATGTTCCAAATTGTACAAAGATGTAGTGGATATAGCTTGATTCCAAGCTGCAAAGACGCGATCGCGTTCGTCCGGGTGTAATGCATTTGCCCAACCCATTCCTAACCCCGATTCAAACGACATGCCAGTAATTTCAGACCAACGTTGGTTGAAGTAAAAGCAATTTCCCTCAACATCGCATTGAAAAATACCCACAGGAGAGGCTTCGGTTAAAATTTGATACCGTCGCTGACTTGTTTGGAGTTCGAGTTCGGTTCGTTTGCGATCGCTAATATCAAACCAATACCCAACGCATTCGATTGGGCTACCCGCATCATCCCGAATTAAACGCATTTGTTCGTAGAACCAATGATAAGTACCATCTTTGTGTAAAAAACGGTACTCGTAAGCACTTGAATCTTGCGTGAATACCCGTGTTTTTTCTTCGCGGACTAGCTCAACATCTTCGGGGTGAACGTGACGCAGCCAAAACCCAGAATCTTCTAGAAATTTGTTCTGCTCGTAACCAACCATTGCCGTAACATTTTCGCTGATAAAAGTATTACTAAAATCAGCACCTGGCTCGCAACTAAAAATTACCGCTAAACTTGATGTAAGTAAATACTGCAACCGAACGGTTGCAAGACGCAATTTTTCTTCAGCCTGTTGCTGCTCGCTAATATCTTTATGAGTTCCCGTTAACCGTAAAGGTTTGCCGCGTTCATCACGGTCGAATATTTTACCGCAGGATTCAATCCACTTCCATTCACCCGATTTAGAACGCATCCGAAATATGACTTCGTAAATTTGGCTTTCACCACGCAAATAACTTTGGAGTGCCTTACTGACCCCAGCCATATCTTCGGGATGTACTAACTGCCGAAATGCTTGCTCGTTATCGAGAATTTCGTCCCCTGCATATCCTAACATCCCCTTCCAACGCCAGTCGCGGTAAATTTTACCAGTAACCAAATTCCAATCCCACATACCCAATTCGCTGGCAACGAGTGCCAGCTGCAAACGTTCTTCGCTTTGACGGTGCGCTGTTTCGGCTTGCTTGCGTTGAATTAGCACCCCTAATTGAGCCGCAACCGTACTAACTAAATACAACAAGCGTCGATCTATAGGTAATTTGGTACGTTTGAAAAATATCAACACTACCAATACTTCCCCAACAGCCAAAATTGGTACTGCAAACCCTGCCTTTAATCCAGCTTCAACAGCAATTTCGTTTCGACAAAAAACGGAAGTATTAACAGCCGAAACATCTTCAATCCATTCGGGTTGTTTATTCTGCCAAACTCGCCCCGGTAGTCCCTCACCGCAAGCAAATTTAATATTTTCAGTTTCGCGGCAAAATCTTTCTAAGTGGCTCCTTGACCCATACCAACCTAAATTATATTCCAATCTATCCTCTGCGGATGGAGTCCAAGCTTCGGCGAAATCCCATTCAATCGTAGTACAAATTAACCGCAACACTAGCGATAAGGCCGTATTAACATCCAATGCTCGACTAATTGCTTGGGTAGTCAACAATAATAAACGACTCTCATTTTCAGCTTGCTTGCGTGAGGTAATATCACGAGCGGTACAGAGTAAATGTTGTTGTTCGTCAATAAGTATGACTTCAGCACTTAATAACATAGTCCGAACTTCGGTTGATGCGGTGCGAAATTCGATTTCGTAATTAAGAATCGCCTCCCGATCGCGCAAAATTTGAATAATTGTCTCATAATTGCCAATATCAACCCAAATATCCACATCTTTGGCACTACGACCAATAACTTGTTTGCGTGTATAACCAAACAAGCGACAAAAATTATCATTGACTTCGATATAGCGAACATCAGGAAATGTAGTTAAAGCAATCGGGTCGGGAGAAGAACGAAAAGCCGATGCCAGCTTAGTCTCTAGAGCTATTTTCGCTCCTTCTACAAGCTTTGTGCGCTCAATTTCTTGCTGAAGTTCGATTTTGGCTTGTTTTTCGAGTTCGAGGAGTCTAGCATGAGAAAGGGCAATCCCCAATTGAGCAGCAATAGATTCAATTAATTCGATTTCTAACAACGTCCAAGAGCGACTGCGATCGCACTGGTGCAAACAAATCATGCCATTAGGTTTGTCTTTATACGAAGTGCGTACTACCAGCATGGATTTAATTTCCAGTTCCTGGCAAATATCAATTGCATCTTGTAACAGTGGCTCTACATACACATCATTCGATGCTAGAGCGCTATCTTGGGACAATACTGCTTCTAAATGGGGATTGCCTGCGACGGTAATTTCAATATTAATTAGCGATGTATATCCAGGAACTAAAAATTCTGCCAATATCGGCAATCTAGGTGGAAATTCATCTATATATATATGAATCAATGCTCGGCTAACACCTAATGCTTTACCAATTTGGATTGCGGCTGTTTCGAGAATTTTTTGCGTATCCAATTCCGAACGAATTTTATCGGTGATTTCTTTAAGCAAATACACCGTTTCCAAAATTGACTCGATTTGCTGATTGCGATCGTTTAATTCGGTCGCAATTTGTTGTTTAGCTGCTAGTTCCAGGCTCAATCGCTCGTTTTGGACTTTAAGTTGCTTTTGCAATGTTTGAATTTGCAGCTGATTTTCAACCCTTAATAAAACTTCTTCGGGGTGAAATGGTTTAGTAATATAGTCGCAACCACCCACCTTTAATGCTGTGAGCTTATCGGTAATTTGATTAATTGCGCTCACGAAAATTATCGGGATATCTTGGGTATATTGATTAGCTTTGAGACGCTGACAAACTTCAAACCCATTCAAATCAGGCATCCAGATATCGAGTAAAATCAAATCGGGCACAGTTGCTACCGCTATATCGATTGCTTGTTGACCGCAAGTTGCTGTTTCAACTGTCAAACCTCGGTTGATGAGAATATGCAATAATAATTCTAATTCTTCTTGTTTATCATCAACTAGTAAAATTTTTAAATTTTCGATATTTATCACCATTAAATTTATTTTTTGTTAATTAAATATATATAAATTAGTCAGCGAGTAAGTAGGGTAGACAGCGAAAAAAATACATGCTTTTTTGCTTCCATTATCCCTACACACCTCATCTTCCTAAAAACGCCACCAAGTACGCTGAACGTAAGCAAAAATACCCATTAGTATTGCCAGTGCGAACAGTAGCCAAATCACCCCACCAGGTAAAGCTGTCAAAATCCCAAGCCCTCGCAATATCCACACCGCGATCGCTGCACCAAAAAACATTCCAAAAGCCTGAGTAAATCTACGATTTAATTTAGAAGATTGTGACACTGTGTTTTTCCTCTTAACTCTATATTCATAACAGTTTTACCTATCCTACTCAACTAATAGCTTTTTGATGATGAAAATCTTTTTCCATAAGTATAAGTAAAGGATAAAGGGTCAAATAAAAGAATATCTAAAACATGAAGTTTTTGTAAAGTATAAAAATAAAAGTATAAAGAATTCTTTTGAACTATATTTTCTCCTTTTTACACAGTAAACTGTTTGTGTGAATTTCTGCTTGATATATTTTTATTCAGGGTTGCGAGTATTTTGTGCTTTCGTAACAAAGATTTAGTGAGTTTAGCGATCGCCAGATTGGGATTGCACGAGCCTAACTACTAGAATCGCAGTTTCGAGATTAAATGTATTTTTAATCAACAACATACTAAGTATTTTTACATAAATAATATGTAAATGCTAAAAAAGACATATTTTTGGTAAATTTTTGAGAATAATGTCCCAAAACATGACTTTTTCCGGACAATCTATATATTGGACTGGAGCTACAATTAGTGAGTTAAACTCGATTAGCATTGTGTTTCAATTTTAATACTCGTAGTGGATGTGTTGAGGAGTAATTAAAATATGTCTGCGTATACAAATTCAAGTTCGATATTTCCAGGCTTCGACATGAATCTGAGTCAAGAGCGACAAGCATTATTGTTGCAGGGTGAAGTTTTTGTCGAAACGCGATCGCACACCGCTTGGGGAGGTGCAGTTACTGCTTTGATGTACTTGCCCATTACGCGATCGCACGCTTGGCAGCAACTAACCGATTACCCTCGCTGGGTGCAATATTTTCCTGATGTAACAAAAAGTGAAGTTTTGCAACGAGGTGAAGTCAAACGTCTTTACCAAGCAGCGCAAAAAGCCTGTTTGTTTTTTACGGCACAAGTCGATATTTACCTCAACGTAGTCGAAGAACTAGGACAAAAAATCCAATTCCGGCTAGAGAAAGGTAACTTTCACGACTTTAACGCTAATCTCGTCCTCACAGACTGCGGCAACGGGACTTTACTCGAATATACAGTCCAAGCTACCCCCACTATCCCAATCCCGTCTATTTTCATTCAACAAGCAATGAATTTTGAGTTACCCGCGAATATGCGTAAAATGCGACAAGTGCTTTGTAAAGGTCAATAAAGGGCATGTCGCAGGTAAATAAAATTTTAGACTTTTGGTTTGGTGTTTCTACTGAAGCAGATTACGGTAAATCAAGAAAAGTTTGGTTTACCAAAGAATCGGTGTTTGATAACGAACTCCGTACTCGATTTATTAAAGATTATGAAAAAGCCGCAGGGGGATATTTAGACGATTGGAAAGAAGCGCCCTCAAGCTGTTTAGCGTTAATTTTGCTTCTCGACCAATTTCCCCGCAATATTTTTCGCGGCAATTATGAAGCATTTGCAACCGATTGGGAAGCGCTTTCGGCTGCCCAACATGCGATAAAAAAAGGTTATGACCGCAAGTTGTTGCCCGTGCAACGGTGGTTTATGTATTTACCGTTTGAACATAGCGAAAATATCGAACATCAACGGCAATCGGTGGAGTTATTTAAACAACTCCACAAAGACCCTGATAGCGCTAGTTCGATTGAGTATGCAATTCGTCATATGGAAGTAATTGAGCGCTTTGGACGCTTCCCACATCGTAATGCGGTTTTGGGACGTGCTTCGACTTCCGAAGAAAAACTATTTCTCAAGCAACCAGGTTCGCATTTTTAGGGGAAGGGGGGAAGGGACAAGGGACAGGCACTCCTGCCTATCCTACGGTACATGATAAATATTTGCTTTCGCTTTCCCCCTTATTTAGAAGGCTCCAGAACGGTTTAAAATGACGTAAAGAGTTTTAACAATTATGATTACGTCATACATTGGATACCACTTTTTTTGATAGTCTAAGTCCAAATCTACAACCCGATCGAAGTCCTTGACGTGCGAACGACCGTTGACTTGCCACTCGCCTGTCAGACCAGGTTTGACATTCAACCGTTGCCAGTGATGCTGATTGTAGCGAACTATTTCATCCGCAGTGGGTGGACGTGTCCCCACTAAGCTCATTTCTCCAACTAAAACATTCCAAAACTGCGGGATTTCATCTAAGCTAGTGCTTCGCAAAAAGCGACCAACCCGCGTCACACGAAAATCTTTACTACTTTTAAAAAATAATTCGTCAGCTTCATTTGGGACTAATAACTTTAAATGTTCTGCATCCGTTACCATTGAACGGAATTTGCGAATCTTAAATGGACGACCGTGCAACCCATAGCGTTCTTGAGTAAAAAAAATCGACCCCTGACTATCGAGTTTAATGGCGATCGCAATGGGAATAAACGCGATCGCCAAAATCAATAGCCCAACTAAACTACCTAATATGTCTAAAGTACGTTTAAACTTAGAGTTGACTGAGCGATGAGATTGAAGTTCAATTTGCCAAGTATTAGAAGCCGCACCTTGAACAATAGTTGTAAATGGTATTTGGTACATCGTGTAAATCGAAGTAAGTGCCAAAACGTATATTTACTTAGCCTAGTTTAGACTATAAGACTAGTATTCATAAACGCCATTACTATCAACCGTATATTCACTGAATCTTCATTTAGACTGAGCCGATGATGACTTTTTGTAAACTTATTATAAAGTATATTAAGTATATCTTATGACGGATGTAAAATTTAATTAAATGTGTATATTTGAATGAGTTGTGTTCTAATTTACCTGAGATTGAATGCTGTATTTGACTTGGGTAAAGCTGAGTAATACTTAAATTATGACATTAAGTAAATACTCGCAGCGGATTAGGTCTATTGCTGATTGCTGCTACACGAACACAACAAATAAGACTGTTTAAAATAGTTGAGAATACAGTATAAAGTATTGATAGCAAAGGTTTTTAGCTTTTGAACTACAAGACAGCAATACTAGTAAATAATAACAATTGGTAATTTATTGAGTTATGCTGAATTTAGGCTTACTGAGTAAATTATTCGCAAATCGTTTTGCGGTAAATAACAGTCTCAACTAAGTTTCATTTAAGTATTGGGTAGTATAAAAAATAAGATGAGCAATTAACTTGATGCTCGCTTTAAGATGAGGTGCAAGAAAAATGGTTGCAGTAGGATTTGAAGTTAAAGTCAATCGTCTAGAGTCAATTGTGGAGCAAATTGGGGAAGCGGTACTCGCTACCACTGAAACAATTGACCGTTTGGGAGATAGAGTCAATAATATTGGCGTACAAGTCGAAGAACAGGGTCGGCAAATTCAACAACAAGGCTACCAAATTTTAGCCTTGTGCGATGCTGTTCAGACTTTAGCCGAAACTCAGGATGATTCGTTTCAAAAACTTTCTCAGCTTACGCAAACTCTAGACCGATTGATGACAATGATTCAAGCCCCCGACAAGTAATGGATAAATATTTTTTATCATTAATTTAAGTAGGTTGAGTCAAGCATTCGAGATAGGGTATTTTTTGGGGATTGGAGTGAAAGCCAACATTGGTGTTGGGTTACGCTTTGCTCCACCCAACCTACAGTTATTACAGCTACTACCTTATTAAAGTTTTAATTGGGTAATTGCGATATTACCGGAGAAACAGACATCGACATCACTACCGTTGGTGCGATCGCGCTGGCTATAATTACCCACATAATAAAATTGGTCGCCTTCGATGCGGTAATCTATTGGTAGCGGTTTTGTGCAGGGTTGGCAAAATACGATTTCCGGTTCGGGTTCTGTTGGTAGTAAATGGGGTAAATTGACATTCCAAAAAGTTCCAGCTTCCAGAGGTCGATTTAATAAATCAGCTAGCACTTGCTTAGTTAGCTTTGTTGCCATCTCCCAATTATACTCAAGCTTGCCTTTACGATACTGTGAAATCGCAACACCAGGAATACCATGCATTGCAGCTTCACGCACTGCGGCAATTGTCCCAGAAATATACGCATCAACTCCTAAATTGCCCCCGGCATTGATGCCTGATAAAACAAACTTGGGTTTTGGGCAAATATGAGTTAATGCAATACGGGTACAATCAGCAGGAGTACCCCCAATCGCGTATTCACGTTCAGAAAGACGGTATAAACTAATAGCACGAGTAGTAGTCACTTGATGACCGCAACCCGATTGATGGTCGCTCGGAGCAGCGATAATTGTATCATAGCCCACGACAGCTTGAACTAACGCCTCAATTCCGGGAGCATCGATACCGTCATCATTAGTCAAAATTAAAGTCATAAGTAATTGAGTGCGATAAGGCTGGCGCGAACGTAAGCTTTAATAGCAATCCTACACCGGGTTTGAGTAGCGAGTAAAATCAAATATAAGAGCGAAAATTTGATAGCATTAAATTGAGTGCAAATTTAGTGCATAATAAATTCTATGTTAAATATTAATCGAGATATTCAGTCGCTTTCAAACTTTAAGCGCAACACCCTAGAATTTATAGAGCAAATGAAGCAGACAGGAAAACCTGTAGTGTTGACAGTCAATGGTAAAGCGGAAATTGTGGTTCAGGATGCACAATCCTACCAAAAGCTGCTGGATGCATTGGAAAGATTAGAAGCAATCGCTGGAATTAAGCGTGGACTAGAAGATGTAGAAGCGGGTAGAACTACTACATTGAGTCAATTTGAGCAAGAAATGCGACAAAAGTATGACATTTCAGGTTATGACAACTCAGACAGCAAATATTGAGATTGAAATTGCTTACTCTTGGTTAAAAGAGCGAAACTCGGTTTATGCGGATAATTGGTTTCGGGGGTTAATGAATGCTATTGCGACTTTGCAAGAAAAACCTCGACGTTGCGCTTTTGCTCTTTGAAAATGATGAGTTAATAGAGGAAATTCGTCAACTTATCTATGGTAAGTCAAGAAATAAGTACCGAATTTTGTTTACTGTTCGGGAAGATACTGTTTTTGTACTTCATATACGTCATAGTTCCCAAGCCCCACTAACAAGTGAGGAAATTGATGAGGAAGAATTTTGATTATCAAGAACCCTTGTTTTTTAGTTTCTTCTAGCTAGATGGAAACAAAACTAAATATTAATCTGTTTCCAAACACGTTCGGGAGTCATGGGAAGCTGTCGCATTCTGACACCTGTAGCGTGAAAAAGAGCATTTGCGATCGCAGCAGCAGTACAATTAGTCGTAATCTCCCCGATCCCCTTCGCACCAAAAGGCCCGTGAGGGTCAGCTTTTTCAACTAGAAACACTTCCATGTGGGGTGTATCGGCAGCAGTAGGAATGCGGTATTCACGCAAATTCGGATTAATAATTTTTCCCGTCTCATCAAAAAGTAATTCCTCAGTCAAAGCATAACCAATTCCCATACCCACACCCCCCATAACTTGACCCTCACAAATTTTGGGATTAATTGCCTTACCAATATCAACAGCTTGCACGCACCTTGAAATACTTATTTTTCCAGTCTCCATATCAACCTCAACCTCCACACCTTGAACAGCGAAAGTGAGAGTCGATTCATCAGCACAATAACTCACCTCCACCGATATCAACTCCCCTCTTCCTCCCTCTTCTGTGTGTCCTCCGTGTCTCTGTGGTTCATTAACTAATTTCTCCTTCAATTTTTGAGCAGCTAACTTCACAGCTTGCCCAGAAATATACATAGTAGCCGAAGCATAAGAACCAGCATCAAACGGCGTTAACAAAGTATCGCTAGTAATAATATTAATATTATCTATACCCACCCCCAAAACTTCGGCAGCAACTTGTCGCAAAGTAGTATCCGAACCAGTACCAACATCAACAGCACCAGTTCTCAACTCATAATTCCCATCATCTAAAAGCGATAACTTCACTTTGGCAACATGAATTTTCGACAACCCACTACCCTGCATCGAAACAGCAAAACCAATACCCCGGCGACGGTTTCCATCAACTACTGGCATCATTCCCGGAGTATAATCTAAAGCTGCAATAACCTTTTGCCAACATTCATTAACCGCATAACTTCCAATCAAATTAAAATGGTCATTACTTCTCCCCAAAGTCACCGTATCACCAGGACGAATTAGATTTAGCCTTCGCATTTCAATCGGGTCAATATCCAACTTCATCGCAATTTCATCAATCTGACTTTCCATTGCGAAAGTGCCTTGAGTTGCCCCATAACCGCGAAAAGCACCCGCAGGCATTGTATTAGTATAAACAGCAAAACCCCTAAATTTTTTATGCGGACAACGATACAAACCAAATGGAATATAACCCGATAAAAATACTACAGTTTGACCGTGATTACCATATGCACCAGTATTGGCAATCACCTCCATATCTTGGGCAATTAGTTTCCCGTCATTAGTGACACCACTTTTAATTTTAATCTTCATAGCATGACGGCTATTGGTAGCCGTAAATTCCTCATTCCGAGTAAATTCCCATTGCACGGGTTTACCAAGTTTCAAAGTTGCGAAAGCACATAAATCTTCCGATAAAATTTCTTGTTTATTTCCAAACCCTCCACCCATTTGGGGTTTGTATACGCGAATTTTTTCGATTGGTAAATTTAGAATTTGTGATAATACCCGCTGACAGTGAAAAGGAACTTGCGTACTTGAACGGACTACCAACATCCCATCATCATCCAGCCAAGTTATAGTTACATGTAGTTCGAGGTGAACGTGTTGGACTACAGGCAAATCATAGGTATTTTCAATAATCAAATCAGCTTGTTTAAATCCGATTTCAATATCACCCGACTCCAATAAAATCTGTCCGGCAATATTATGATTTCGGTCGGGAATTTGAGTAGAATCAAGTTCATCATGAATCACCACAGAATCATCACGCATCGCCATAATTGGGTCAATAACATGGGGTAAAATTTCATAATCGACCTCTATCAACTCGCAAGCTTGTGCGGCAATAATCGCAGATTCTGCAACCACCGCAGCAACCCTATCCCCAATAAATCTTACCTTATTATCTAATAAATAATGATCCAGGGGGTCGGGAACAGGTTCAGCATGTCCAGCAGTAGTGTAGGGGATGCGTGTAATATCTTCGTGGGTAAAAATTGCAATCACACCCGTAAGTGCTTTTGCTTTGATGGTGTTTATATTGCAAATACGGGCATGAGGGTGGGGCGATCGCACGACCTTTAAGTGCAATAATCCAGGTGGGGCAATATCAGCAGTATAGGAAGCTTTCCCGGTAACAATCGCTTTTCCATCCTGTTTGGGAACACTTTTGCCTATCAATGAACTTTGGGTTTCAAGCTGCGAATTTTGAGTTTGAAGTTGCGATTGACCGATTAAAATACTTTCAACAATTGCTTGATATCCAGTACAACGACAGAGATTTCCTTTTAAAGCACAGCGAATTTCTTCTTCATTGGAATCAGGTAATTTTGCCGCACTCATAATCATTCCTGGAGTGCAATAACCGCATTGAAACCCTTGTCCATCTAAAAACGCTTGCTGGATTGGTGCAAGTTGACCATTTTGAGATAATCCTTCGATAGTGGTAACAGATTTATTCGTAATTCGCATTCCTGGATAAATACAGCTATGGATGGGTTGATTATCTACCCAAACTGTACAAGCACCGCAGTCGCCAGACTCGCAAACACGATGTACTCCGTAATATCCAAGTTGACGCAATATACTTAATAGACTTATTCCGGGTTGACAGGTTTGCGTGTAATTATGATTGTTAATTTGGAAGTTAAGGGGGTTTTGCATGTGGGGAATTTATCTAGAATTTATCTCACGCAGAGGCGCACCAGGCGCAGAGAGAATATAAACTGTTACAATGGTCTTGATTTCTCTTTTCTCTTCCTCTGTGTACTCTGCGTACTCTGTGGTTCGTTAAATAAAGCGTTTAATTAATACTCGTGTAATTTCACGTCGATATGTTGCAGTTGCTTTTGCATCATCGATAAAATTAACATTTTCTAAATTGCTGATTAGTGAAGTTATATCACCATCAAATTCCAATAACAAAGGTGCTGTAACACTTGCACTAATGACAAATTTTATGCTTGAATTTATATTATTGCGAACACAAACTACAATTGCTAGTGCTGGGTCGCTAGCAGCAATTCCAAAGCGTCGAAAATCGACTTTCCACGTTAAAGATGATGACGGAATCAAAACTCGTCGCAGTACTTCTCCAGGTCTTAATATTGTCTGACGATAACCAATTTGAAAGTCTTTGGCAGCAACTAAACGCAACTCACCTTGGCAATTCCAAAGTTCATATTTAGCATTTAAAGCTATCGTTACAGGTGCTAATGTTCCTACCGATAGCGCTAGGCAAATATTTCCTCCCACTGTGGCAACATTTACCACTTTTGATGAGGCTGCAAGAGATGCGATCGCACTTGTAAATACTTTCCAAGCTGTCCATTCGCTTGGGAAAGCATACTCAATTAATTTTACTAAGGTACATGTAGCACCAATTGCCAAGTAATCATCTAGGATTTCAATTTCCGACCAACCCAACTGCTGCATATCGACTAAAGTCTTGAGGTGAGGTTGCGGTTCGGAAAATAACCAAGTTCCACCCGCTAGCCAAGCACATCTCTTGTCCCAGTTAGTAATTGTTTGAATATTATCAGGACTGATATAATTATCAACGTTTATTAAATCCATTACTTGACTATTTACTCCACACATTAATTACTATCAAAACTCTACATTTGCATAAGATCATCGAGTTTGAGTTGTAAGTTTGGGAAAAGCAGAGAATCAATGGTATCTTCTAGGCGATATTGTTGTTGCAGGTAAACACCATTAATCAGTTTGCAAACTGTAAAAGTGGGTTGTTTCGGATTTCCAATAAATTGCAAGCCACCTAAACCACGAAAATCTACAATCCAGTATTCTGGTATTTCCAGGAAGGCATATTCTTCGACTTTTCTAGCGTAATCATCCTGCCAATTTGTACTAACAACTTCGGCAACAAGCTTGATTGTAGTGCCTTTACAAATAATAGGTTCTTTTTGCCATAAAGGTTCTTGGAATAACTCTGCTTTATCTAGAACAATTACATCAGGACGTAGCGCTGTAGCTTCAGCTGCAAGTGGCTTTATTAAACAACTTTTTGGAATTAACCAGTTGAAATTAGCTTTAAAAATCTCGACATATATTCTACCAGCAATACTACCTGAAACTCCTTCGTGGGGGACTGTAGGTTCCATATCGCGCAATTCTCCGTCGATAAGTTCATAGCGGGAATTGTCACCGTATTGGGCTACAAATTCCTCGAAAGTGATTAATTTCGCTGAGGTGTAGGTCATAACGTGGGTTATTCCAATATTTAGTAAATAAATTTATTAATTACTTGTATCAAGTTGAATTTCATACCCTAATCGCTTCGGTAGATTAATCTTATAAACATCACCTTGATTCATTTCAGCAGGTTCTTTCATTTCAGTTAATGCAGTAACAACTTCATCCGAGTTAGCAGTGAGAATTACAACAGGTTGGTCGCAAGCAATGGGAAAATCGTGCCACGTGCCAAGATGCAATAGTAACCCATGTCCGGCAGGAAATCGTAGTGCTTGAACTTTATTTAAATCGGGTAAATTTTCATTACTATCATGATTTGGTGTTGCCAATACCATAATAAATGGTGATTGTCCCAACGCAATAAACATTTGGGTCATATGCATGTGACGTTCAAGCCACATAATAGTAGGATATCCCGGCATGATTTTCGCGGTTCTAAATGTTGCAGTGCCGCGATAAGTAAAGTCAATATTTTCACCTTCGATAACTCTTTCTTGATAAAAAGGTATTCCTAATCCTGGTTTACTTACATCATCACCGAGTAAATGACCGTAAGGTTTGACATTTTCAGGTGTGGCATTGATGACAGGAATTTTGAGAACTTGAGTTTGTGATGTTGTCATAGTTTAGGAGAAAAGGGGTGAGAGAGGATAATTATTTGATTTCTAATTTATAACTCATTATTTTTAAATATTTGATAAATTCCTTCACCTGTGGTCAGTAACGTATTGGGTTGATTTTTGATATGCAATAAACATTGTTTTAAATATTTTAAACGCAAGGGCTGACCAACAATAAAGGGATGCAGACCAATTGCCATTGTACGCGGTTGAGATTTTCCATCTAACCATAATTGATCGAATTGATCTTCTACTGCTTGGGCAAATTCTGTACCCGAAAAACGATTACTTAAACACAAAGTAATATCGTTAGCTTCAATAGTATAAGGAATAGCTAACATTTCACCATTAGCGAGGGAATACCAATAAGGTTGGTCATCGTTTACCCAATCGGCTGTGTAAACTATTCCGGCAGAATGCAGTAGTTCAAATGTTGATTCGGTGATGGAAAATCCTGGTGTTAACCAACCTTTGGGTTTTTTACCTGTGGCTTGTTCGAGTAAATTTAAAGTTTTCTGAATGGTGTCGATTTCGGTTGCTTTATCCATGCTGCTATGACAATAAGAATTATTAATTCCATGTGCCATAATTTCCCAATCATGTTGCAGCATCGCTTCGATTATTTCGGGATATAACGTACAAATTTCGCCGTTAACTGCAGCAGTAACGGGTATTTGTAAT
>JANNFJ010000605.1:0-4070 GCA_031379725.1 Calothrix sp. OTE_75_metabat_31 | reverse complement strand
GTCTCTCAAAATTGGGGGAATTATATAGTTACAAGCATAATACTAAAACTGTTTTTCAAGTGGAAATATTGTCAGCTTATCTACGAACAATCAACTAGATATATATGTATATATAAAAACTGTATTTTTAGTTTTGTTTTTTGAATCGATAAATCAATAGTTGATTTTTAAACCATATTCATAGGATGCATTATGAACAATACATTTATATAACTTGTAGAATTTTAGCGATATCTTAAAAAATATCGCGTTTAGAAAGAGCATAATTTTTTGTAAAGATTTTTTAAGAAAACCGTAAAAAGCAATCGCTCAGGTGAATGTCATTACAGCCTCAGCAGTCTAATAATATAGGGTGTTTAAAATGGCGACTTTGTTAGGATTAATAATTCTGATTGGCTGGGCATTACTTATATATACATATCGCTTTCAAATTCAGGCTTGGTATAAACAAATGCAGGTCGATATCGAATGCGCTCCGTTACGACAGAAGCTTTTGCGAATTATACCCCAAGATACCGCAGAGCGGCTGATTGCTTTAGCCAAAAGTAAAAATCCTGGTAAATCTGAACGTTGGTATTTAGAAAAAGTCCTCTATGACTTGCAAAGAAGATAGGGAGGTGAAGAGATGAGGAGGTGGGGAGGTGGGGAGGTGGGGAGGTAGGGAGTTAGGGAGGTAGGGAGAAGTCAAAAATATTTTTGCTTCTTCTTCTCCCCTTCTCCCCCTCTCCCCCTCTCCCCCTCATTCTGGGATTTCTTGCCGTGACTCAATGACTAATTGCATAGTCTCAACAGCCAAGTCGCGGAGGTCTTGATTTAAAAAAATAGTTCCTTTTGCACCAAACCAGCGGTCAAAAATTGTCACATTGCGACTTTTTTGATTGATAAACCCCTGCATAAAATTAATTAACGAATAGTTCACTGAGTCCAGAAATTTAGAATTGTTCTCAGGTACCATGCAAGCAATGCCTTCCCGCGAAAAAGGACGGTTAGGGACAATTTTATAAGCGTCGTGATTTTTTTGCCCTTGCAGCCAACCTTCAGCAAGAATACCATCGGCTGCAAAAGCATCGATTTTTCCCTGTTCCAGTGCTGTATATGCTTCAATACGATTTTTGAAGTATATAAGGTTAGCTTTGGGTTGGACTCGACGAATTGCTTGTTCGTTTGTGGTTTGCGGCAATACACCGATTCGCTTTCCTAATAGCGATTCTTTTGTACCCAAAATACTAGCTTTTTTGACTAAAAGCTGTGTCCCGGTAACAGCGTAACTCACAGAAAAATCAACTTGCTTATCCCGTTCCCAAGTGAAACTACTGGCATCGCAAACAATATCGACTTCACGCTTAACTACTTTAGGGATTCGTTGGTCAGATAAGAGGGGAACTAATTTGAGTTGAATTTTTTTGCCCAGTTGTTTTTCTAACTGTTCTTTAATTTGAACCAGCATGTCTACAGAATAACCAACTAATTGTCCTTGACTATCAGCGTAGGCAAATGGAATTGCATCTTTACTTGTACCGGCAGTCAGTACACCCGTGCGTGCAACTTTTTGCATAACAGTTTCTGCATGTGCCAGATTTGGTATCGACGCTAGGGTAAGGCTAAGGAATGCAATTGTTATTTTTTGATTCATAATCGAACTCGATAATATAAAAATGTTCTTCCTGCGTAGGAAAAATCAATAATCTACTAAGATACAGCAATTTTACCAGTTCAGTATACGCCATTCTGATACAGTACTTAAATATTAAACTTTACGAGAGCAAGCTGCGAATTCGGTGAAAAGCTATAATCCAGTAAATTTTACGAATATAGGATTTTGGCAAGAGGCAATTTTAACTTTTTTATAACCAATAATTTCATCTAGATAGAAGTTCGCGTGTTGGTGATTTATTTATCAATTAGCAGCAATATCAAAAAAATAATCATCGCGGACATTTTCAAAAATCCGAAAAATATCAAATTTTACATTTTATTATCATAGTTTTTGTAAAATACAATTATTTATATTTAGGAGCAATTTAGTTATCAATTTTGTCTAATTTTTGATATTTATTTTATTTAATAATTTTTTACGCTCATTTTTTGATAAAAGTAACTACAATAGAAAATTAAAAGTGCATTACTATTGAAAATTAGTTATTACCCAATCAATGAGGCTAGTAATAACTTGATGGGAATTGCCATGACAGAATCAAGCTATTAGAATAAAGTGGCTAAAAACTATACCCGGTAACCAAGTCAAGCTATATAGGAAAGCAATCATTGCAAATACCGGGATAAGTTGATATGCCATCTTTGTATTTTGTGGTAATTACCAATTACCTTTTTTTCAATTACCAAGCTCAAGTGATATCTAATTACACCCATTTACTTAGTTTTTAATTATGTTGTTGATTGATAATGCCAACTAATAAAAATTAATTACAAATGGGTGTTAATAAACTAAAATCAAAGATGCAAAATTCAAAACTGCGTAACTTAGTGACAGATAGCAATCAGCAATGGCTAGCTGCCGAGACCGATTTAACTTTGTTGCAAGATGAGATTCATATTTGGCGAGTAGAACTCGACCGACCGGAATCGCAATTGCAACAATTCGCCAAAATGCTTTCCGATGATGAATTGAGTCGGGCTGACCGCTTATACTTCCAACAACATCGGCAGCGTTTTATAGCTGGTCGGGGTATCCTGCGGACAATATTAAGCCGTTATTTGGATGTAGCACCGCAAGAGTTGCAGTTTTGTTACGAAGCATTTGGCAAACCAGTGTTAGCCGAACAATTTAGCGAAAGTAAAATTAGGTTTAATTTGTCACATTGTCAAGGAATGGCATTGTGTGCGGTTACACGCGATCGCACAATTGGTATCGATTTAGAATATACTCGTCCGGTTTCGGATGTGTTATCGCTGGCAGAGCAGTTTTTCTCACAAGCCGAGTATGCGATGATGCGATCGCTTCCTCCCACTCAAAAGCAAGAGATATTTTTCCGCTTGTGGACTTGTAAAGAAGCGTATCTCAAAGCAACTGGTGCAGGTATTTCCCAACTTCAGCAAATCGAAATCAACCTGAGTGCTTCCGATTGCGCCAAACTCAAAAATGTCTCTGATTGGACTTTACTGGAATTTGTGCCGGCACGCAATGCTCTAGCTGCGATCGCAGTTCCTGGCAAAATTGGAACTATCAAACGCTGGCAATACGAAAACCCCCCAATCGCGTAGCGTAGGCATCCTGCCTGGGCGATATTGTAGGACAGGCAGGATGCCTATCCTACGGAACAATTTATTTTGCAAAATAATTTTAATCATGGCATCTGCGTAAACCCTTCAAATAAAGTCAGTAAACCATAAAGTTTTTCCTAAGAGCAAAAAAATGACTATAGTTAGAAACCCGGTAACTTTTGTGAAACCGGGTTTTTGGCTACTTTAGTCTCGTTTTTGCAAATAGTATTACTTACAGTAAATTGCAGGTTTATCAAGCATAGTATATCAGGTCGAAATTAAGAGGGCGCAATGCCTTGCGCCCCTACAGTGTGGTTTAATTACCAAGGCCAATAATATGCATCTTCACATAAAAATGGTGTTACACCTCTATTGTTAAAAAACCTGACTCAATCAAGAAAGCCGAGTAAGTCATAAACAACTTGGAGTCGATTGGAGGACAAACAACAGGACTACCAGAAAGAGCAGACTGCGTTGCTTGACAGCTAATAATTGGTCGCTTCGATTGCAGGTATAAATCGGGAATCGTAATTTGTTCCTTTGACCAGCGTTCGAGCAAAAATGGTCGCAAAGTATACAAGGGATTACTGCTATCAGTAATATTCACCAACTTAGTTTGCCACTCTTGGTAAGGAATAAACTCAGCAGAAAAACCAAACTTATTTACCCAATTCACCAAATCCTTCAAAGGAACTGGTTCTGGATGTTGGAGGTGGAATGCTTTACCAAGACATTCTTTTTGCCGTGACAGTTGAACGATAGCTTTGCTTACGTAGTCAACAGGTGACATATCCATCTTGTAATCGACATCAGGGAAATATCCCATTTGCAGGCAACCCTTAATCATC
>JANNFJ010000585.1:0-9212 GCA_031379725.1 Calothrix sp. OTE_75_metabat_31 | reverse complement strand
CGCTAGCGACTCCGGAGGAGTATCGCGCTAGCGACTCCGGAGGAGTATCGCGCTAGCGACTCCGGAGGAGTATCGCGCTAGCGACTCCGGAGGAGTATCGCGCTAGCGACTCCGGAGGAGTATCGCGCAAGCGTACCGAAGGTATCTCAATACTACTCAGTTAGGGAAAATGAGAAACCCGGATTCTTGAAGAATCCGGGTTTCTAGTCCTCTCGACTATCTTTAACCTATAAAACGAATTACGCAGGAGTTAATCGGTGGATACGAAATCGAATTTAGATGAAAAAAAAGCACGCTTTCAAAACGAAGATATTCCCCATCGTTTAGGACATGTAGCTTCCAACTTAGCACGTGTTAGGTCATTTTTTAATCGTGCGTACAGAAAAGGTGTAGAAGTTGTAATAGATGAAACTGAGTGGTTTATCGAGTGGACAGCAGCAGAAATTGAACCAGAACAAGCTGAAGAACTAGTTAACATTCAAGTTCAACTAGCACGCTGGCAGATGAATTTAGATAATATTTGGTTAGATGAACTTCATCGAGCGGAAATAGCCAAACAAGCAGAAACATACTCACAGAAAGTGTTAAACATGTCAGGTCTACTTAATTCCGTAGCGTGATGTTACAATTTATAAGGCTCATTGTAATAAGTCGGATTCTCGGTGAGCTTTCAAATTCGTTTGGTTGTGCTGCTACAACCGCTTGAATGCGGGGATCGAGTCTGGACTTTATAAAATCAGCTATTAAGTTGTAGTTGTTTGATTCTTTCTACCAAGAGACGAACTTGAGCGGGTTTGTTACGAAACCAATCTGTTGACCAAATCCGGTGAATTTTCCAACCTAGCCTTTCAAGTACCTGTTGTCTGAGGCGATCGCGGTCTCTGGCTGTCGGGGTACTATGGTACGATGCACCATCGCATTCAATTCCCAACAAAAACTCTCCTGGGTGGTTTTTATCAACAACTGCCAGGTCAATCCGATACCCTGAGCATCCAACTTGGGTACGAACAATATACCCTTGCTCTACTAAAGTATGGTAAACATCTTCCTCAAATGGCGAGTCAAATTTAATCTCATCGGTATAAAAATTACTTTCGAGTCGTTCGCCACCACTTGCTGCATACTCTAAATAATGCCGCAATAACTTTACACCTTCGCTTTCAGCGCGTGTTAAATCGATGTCTCCATGCACGATAGAAGAAACCAGTGTAATTTTGCTTTTCGCTCGCGTTACAGCTACATTTAACCGTCTTTCTCCACCTTTTTTATTTAGAGGACCAAAGTTAAGATACAGCTTACCTTGAGAATCACGAGCATAACCAATACTGATTATAATTGCATCCCTCTCATCACCTTGAACGTTTTCTAAAGCTTTGAGGAAAAAGTGGGGTGAGTTATCGCTGCAAAATGTCTCAAAATTGGCATGTTCTTTGGCTATAATTTCTAACTGCTCCTGGATAGCAGATGCTTGAGTTTCGCTAAACGCGATAATGCCAAGGGATTGGTCGGGAACTCGTTGAAAATGCTCTAACGCCAACAGAGCAACTACTTCTGCTTCGCGTTGATTGTCTGTGCGTCCACCGCGATCGTAAATACCATCAGGAACATGCTTAAAATATACTCCCAAATCTGGATTTTGAACTGGGTTTGGAAATGTTATTAATTTAGAGTCATAGAAATACTTATTGGAGAAAGTTATTAAACGCTCATCTTGACTTCGGTAGTGCCATTTTAATGTGCGTCCAAACATAAAGTTTGAACATTCATCTAAAACACTTTCATAGCTAGCATCATCCTCATCATTAATATCTTCTTCGCTCACTTTTTCTGCGGTTGCAAAGAATGAAGTGGGGGGAAGTTGCTTTCTGTCCCCAATCACAATCACTTGGTTAGAACGGATAATCGAAGGAACTACATCCTCTGTGCGGAGCTGAGACGCTTCATCAAAAATAAGAACATCAAAATGAATCACATCTGCATCAATATATTGACTAACTGAAAGTGGACTCATCATCCAGCAAGGTTTCAAGGCTTTGACCAAATTTGGTATCCCCTTTTGTGTGTCGTTGAGTATTTTACGGATGGGTAAATGTTGCCTTTTCTTAGTCTCTTCTTTTTTGAGCTTTGGTAACTCTGCTAAAGCAAGTGATGTTTTCTCCCAGTTCTGCCACCGTTGCACATGAAGCTGCTTTAAACGTTCTCTGGCAGCATCAAGTTGGTTATAATCGAGTTTAGAAAACTCCTTAATTTGTCGTTGGTGTACTTCAAGGTTAAAGTTCTTCAACTCAGGCTTTACCGCAAGAATAGCATCAAGACATATTTGATAAATTCGCTTTTCTAAAACTGGAAACCACAATTTTGGTTCAATTTGGTTGTCACGTAAAGCATCCAAAAACTTAGTAGTTCCCAAGTTTTCGAGTTTATGATAAGTTTCTTTATAGGTCAGCCATTCTTGAAAGTAAGGCAATTCAGATTGAGCCAAGTTTAAGAAGCGCTCTAGTTCGATAAAAGTAATTTTATTGCGAGGTACGTAAGAATCTGTGATGTGACTTTCGTTAAAGTGCGATAATAGGAAATAGAATCCTTGCTTAAGACTGTTATGGGTTAAATCATATTTACTAACTAATTCAGCCAGTTCGCGCCGTTGAGTAGGAGAATTTAGAATACGCTGAACGTCATCAGCATTCGTCGAATACTGTTGTAAGTCAACCAACCAATTTAAAGCCTTTTCAATTTCTTTTAACTCGGCTTTACTAGAAAATTCTGGATTAAATAAAGTCCCAAAAACCTGACGAGCGGGATAATCAATATGACGTAACCTATTCCTTACGTTGAGAATCGGATTTGGTTTATTTTCTCGCAAGGCATCTAAGAAAATTTGCACTCCTAAATTTTCTAGTTGTCCGTATATTTCTTTGTATATTAACCATTTCTGAAAGTCGGGTAAGTTAGATTGAGCTAGCTTTAAAAAAGCTTCGAGTTCGGTAAATAATATTTGATTATGAGGTCGATATTGTCCAATAACATCACTTTCATTAAAGTATAAAAATAGAAAATTTATACCCTGACTAATATCTTCAGAAACAGATTCAATTTTCTGAACTAATTCAACCAGTTCGTTTTTTACAGAGGGAGAATTTACAATATGCTGAACTGAATCATCAGGAAGCAAATACTGTTGTAAATCAATCCACCAACTTAAAGCTTCTTCAATTGTTCTTAACTCTGCTTCACTAGAAACCTCTGAGTTAAATAAAGAACCAAAAACCTCACGGGCTGGGTAATTACTTTGATACAACTCGTTTCTTGCCGCTTGTATTTGCACAGCTTGTGCCAAATCACGTTTTAATTCGTTGTGAGAAAGCTGCCCCTCTTTATTGCTTAGTTTCTTTAAAAGCTTGATATCACGTCTGTACTGGGGATTAAAAACTCGAATAAACCAAAAGCGGTTATATTTTTGATATCTATTAGCTAAAGCAGGTAATTCTGAAGAAAATAATTCCGGATGATATTTGGATTTTAAAGCATATTCATTTTCTTCCAGAAATTTAACGTCTGCTTTCAACTTACTGAAGGCATCCTCAAGAGTTGAAATATTTGATTTAGTCCAATTATTAGGTAAATTAGATGGATATTTCAATATACATTGAAGAGCAGGCAAGAGAATTTCTATATCTGCCAAATGTAATAAAGGTTGAACTTTGAGAATAGTTTCTAATTGTTGACTAGCGATTTTAATTAAAGAAATTGCTTGTTGGAATTTATTAATTTTACTATTTATTTCTGACTCCAGAATCTCCGAGCAAGATTGTAATTTACTGTTTGCCCAAATCGTTGTTTTTTCTTCTCTTAAAAACGGTAAAAATGAAGAAAGACGACCCAGTAAATTTTTGGCTTCCGGTGAAAGCTGATTTTTCTCAATCTCTTGAACGTCAGTTCTGAGAATAGTAAAAGTATTCTGAGCAGTTGATACATCCACTCCAGCCCAATTTTCTGGTAAATTCAATGGAGCTTTTAGTATATGTGACAGGGCTGGATAGCATTTATTTAAAGACTCCAAATTCGACAAAGCTTGAATTTGTAAAGTTGTTTGTAATTGTTGATTAATATTTTGTATTGAATAAATTGCTTGCTTAAATTCCTCTATTCTCTCATTGATTTGCAATTCCAGATCATAGGAATAAGATTTAAGAGAACTTTTTGCCCAAATAGTTCTTTTCTCTCCCTTAAAAAAAGACAAAAATTTACTTAGTTGATTTAATAAATCTTTTGCTTCTTGTAATCTGCTAGGATACCATTGACTGAAGTTGGAAAATATGACATTGATACTAGGAATTGCTTCGCGTTCTTTTTTTAAAAGCTCACCAAATATCTCAAATGGTGATTTATCTAAAGGCTTTTCTTTTGCATGTAAACTTGTAAGATACGAATTTAGAGACTGGCGGCTAGAAACAAGCTGTTCAAAGAAAAGATGGTGATTTTCTGGGCGGTAAGTTTGCTTAAGATATTCAATAGTTTTCGATAAATTTTCTATTAGTACTCGCTTATTTGTTGTCCCACTATGGTGGAGATTGAGACATACATGATCTAAACCACATTCAGCCATCCGCTTATAAACTACACTCAGCGCTGTCTCTTTTTCTGCAACGAGTAGAACTGATTTACCATCGCCAATCAGTTCAGCCATCATATTTACAATAGTTTGACTTTTACCCGTTCCCGGTGGGCCTTGAACAACAAAGCTAGAACCAGATTTTGCAGCTTCAATTACAACCTGCTGGCTAGAATCAGCGTCGAGAATTTGAAATATTCGCTCTGGTTTAACTTGTGAATCTAAAGCAGATGCAGGTAGTGGTTCTCTATAATGAGCCTCATATTTTGTTAAATCACCGCTAATAGCTTGTAAAATTGCATGTGAAAATATTAGAGCTTCATTGTCGATAATGTCTCGAACCATTGCAGCCTTAGCATAGGAAAACAATGAGAGAAATACATTCTCCTTAATTTGCCATGTTTTTTGTTCTGCTAATAGCTCTTTAATTTTAGTAATAATCTCATCATAAGCTAATTCTTGTATAGCTTCACCCTCCGGAAGCTCAATCCCAAAGGTTTGCTTTAACTTTAGTACCAACGTCGGATTTAATACAACATCTTCTTCTAAGACAGATATTTTATAAACATCTCGTCTAGGTTCCTTAATTAACTCTACAGGAAGTAAAATTAGCGGTGAGAACAAAGCTTCTTTTGGTTTGTCTTTGTCATACCAAGTTAGTGTTCCTAGTACCAAAAATAGGCTGTTTACCCCTCGTTCTTCAAATGACCTTCTAGCTTCAATACGTATTTTTTTAAGCCTTGTAAGTTGCTCGTTACCTCTGTGACGAGTAATTAATTCAAGAGGATTTCTTTCTGCTGGTAGTGCTTTAGTTTTGTGCGGTTGGGAAATATCTTCATCCTCACCATCAAGCATTTCAAACTTGGGCTTTTTCCCTTCTACAAGATTTTTGAAGAGAATATCTGGTTCCTCTGTCAAAATTTCTAAAGATCGAGGACTATCTTGCTTAAAATTGATGAGAGGATTTCGTCGTCCCAAGTCAGCCAATCCAGCTTTCCATTTTGCAATTTTTTGAGCAAGGTTTGGTTGAGAGTTTGAAGCTGACTGTTGCATACTCACCTTTGTCGTCAATAGGACTACTGTTCAATATTATACTAGCTTTCCTCTATGCCTATGTGCCTCTGCATACTACGGGCTATTTAGGGATGCTTTCTTTAGATGCACCCTAGTTTAGCGGTATCTTTCCGCTCTCCGATTTACATACTACTGCCACATTGAGAAAGCACAGACAAGCCTTTCCTTGAACCCAACACGAGCAATCGAGGCAGGTTCTGTGAAGGAATGCTTATCTTACATGGCAGTTTGGATTGCTTTCTTAAGATAAAACGTTACTAATAACTCGCCATATATCTAGAGCCAATTTTGTTTATTAAAAGGAGTTTTCCACTTATCAATCAACATCGACACAAGCTCGTGACGTGTATGTATAAACTCTGGAATATCGCTCCAATATGCAATTTTAATGGTCGTTCTGAATCCGTGTTCGCTATTTAAATCTTCGTAACACTCAATGTAGCGACTGCAATCGTACATACTCGGCATTGATTCCGATGTACCTATTGTCCCAACATAGAGAATGATATTAGCAGCAGCATCACAAATGAAATACAAACATGACTGACCTCGAAAATCCCTGTCTCTCGAACGCAAAGACGACATTGATCTTCCAGGTAGGGAAAACGGATTAATGTTGCCACATTGGTGTTGAAATTGTTTCACGGTTGGATGGAGTTGATATCCGGAAATTTGTTGTTTCCAGCTTGTCAAAGTATCTTTATTTAACCTGCCAGTGCCTGGTTCGTATCCTCTAATTGTTTTATTTGCCTCGAAGCTACAAAGTTGGTTTTTAATTATGTTTTCTACTTCCAACAAATGATATATTTTGCGAAGCCGTTTCAGCGTGCGTTCTTTACGCTTGCGTAACGAAGCTTCGTTCACATCAGTAAAACCTTGGTCGTGATATTGCTCAACAATATTTTTCCACGATAAGTTCTGGTATATTTTCAGCATCAACAACTCTCTGTCATCAGCATTCAACATCGTAAATGCTGTCTTAACCCACTCGCATTTCTGTAAAAATTCGTCGAAAGCCGCAGCATCTCCAATATGGGCAGATTCAAACCAGCTTTCTTCCAAGGGAGTAAAGCGTCTACTGCTACGACTACATTCTCGGATGATATTAAAAGCTGTAACCCGAATCCACGCAACCGTATTTTCAATGCTTTCACCTCGTTTAATTCGTTCGACACCTCGTATAAACGCATCGCTGAGAATTTCATAAACACTATAGGAATCAAGTAAGTTGAACTGCTTGAGGCTGCGTTTGATAAACGCTAGCATTGATATACCAGAGGGACTTCCAGAATCAAGTAAAACCCGGAACTCTTCAAAAAAGCGCTCCATCATCGTCAGGACTCCTGATTACATGAATCAAAACAGGCAAAGGCAAGCAAAAATCATCGAATCTTCATAAATTAGTGATTCTTGGTCTAATTTTGTGACCAATATAACCAAATATTGCCTCTCCAACCGTCACAAAACATCTTTGCTGTTCACTATATAAGGTGCAAGAAATAAACACCGACTTGATTTCATGTCATTACAGACGGAAATTAGGATACTACGCAGCGTTCAAACAAAATTACAACACTGTGTAAGTCCGTCATGCGTACCAATCTCGTAATTAGGCTTAGAGGAATGTTCAAAACCACCGACAATCAAGTTCCATTAACTCCAGAAAGCAAAAAAATTATTCAAGAATATTTTCAACTGGCGTTGCTGCAACAATTATCACAATCTCAAGCACAACGAATGTCGGAAATTATGGAGATGGTTCAGTCTTCGGAAGTTCTTGGTTTTTGGCTAAATGAGGCAGACCATATCATCGGACATAAATTAAATCTTATCGACGAAAACGAATGCAAAAATCAACAAGCAAGACTGCGAGAATATCTCGATGCTAAGTATTTAGAAGTTAAACAATTTACTTCTAATAAATATTAATTAGAAGGAATAACAGAAACCCGGTTTCTTCAAGAAACCGGGTTTCTAGTCTCCGCGACCATTGTTAATTAGCAATATCTCGATTATAAGCATATCCTAAATAATCAGCGATATTATTAAACAATTTTGATATATAATCCAGTTTGATTTTTGAAAATAGTAGGATGCTTTAGCGACAGCCTAATGCACCCTATATACTTAATTTTGTAAGTACATTCGCCCTTGGCGTTAACCAACAAAAATAAAATAGTATAGTAATCCTATATTGGTTCTAGCTGATGATTATAGTTGTCATATTTACATTTAGCATATGTATGATTACAATTGTATTACAAAATAATATATACATTTGATTTTTAATTGAAATGAACGATTCACGTTTAGTAAAAATCAGTAGATATCTCAGCCGACATTTACGACACCAACCCGATAGAATTGGGATTACACTCAAACCGGGTGGATGGGTAAAAGTGGATGAACTATTAACAGCTTGTAAAAAAAATCAATTTAATATTAGTCAGCAAGAATTAAAACTAGTTGTAGAGCAAAATGACAAAAAACGCTTTTCCTTTGATGAAACTGGCACTTATATACGTGCCAATCAAGGACATAGTGTAGAGGTTGACTTACAGTTAGAATCGCAAATTCCTCCAGATGTACTTTATCATGGCACCGGAAATAAATCGGTAGAGTCGATTTTAGAGCAAGGACTTTTAAAAATGTCTCGTCACCACGTCCATTTATCAACAGATATTGAAACAGCAAAAAAAGTCGGGGTAAGACATGGAAAACCCGTAGTTTTGAGAGTCAATGCTGCAAAAATGTCTGAAGACGGATTTACTTTTTATTGTTCGGATAATGGTGTTTGGTTAGTTGATAATGTCCCGGCACAGTATTTAAAAAACCAGAGTTCATAGCGGGTTTGGGAGAGTTTTTGCGTAAGTCCTATTTTTAAACACAATTAGGAAGAAAGCGAATTTTCTTTTACCAGTTACAAACCCCTTCCCTCTTCCCCCTTTCCAAAGTATGATTTTTCATGTCTACAAAGTAATCTTAGTGTTTTGTTGATGAATGGCTCCCTGGAGGAGTATCGCATTCGCCCACCAACCTATTACCATGCACCAAAACTTTTATTTGACAACAGCACTATCTTGTGCATTATTCGGATTAGTAAGTGGATGTTCGCTCTCTAATTCATCACCGTCAAATTCTGTTTCGCAACCAGGAAACAATGCTGTAAATGCAGTTGCACCAATCAAGAAGCCGGATTTACCTTTAATTGTTGCTCCAGACAATCCTGACCCGACTTTCAATACCAAGGCAGAAAATTATGTCAAATCGTTGGCTCCACATGGTTCGGCACAGCAAAGTCACGGTGTTTGGATGCAATCGGGTGACAAGCTTTTGGCAAACCATCAAGGTACTATACCTATAACTGCGGCTTCCATCTCAAAAATTGCGACGACGCTGGCAACATTAAAAACTTTTAATCCTGACCATCAATTTGTCACGCAAATTGGAACAAATGGAACTATTACAAACGGTGTTTTGAAAGGTGACTTGATAATTCAGGGAGGAGAAGACCCATTTTTTGTTT
>JANNFJ010000555.1:0-3489 GCA_031379725.1 Calothrix sp. OTE_75_metabat_31 | reverse complement strand
GTAGAGACGCGAAATTTCGCGTCTCTACATTAGTTTAATCGTTGATGCACAGTCTTAACTGAACTGTATTGTCATATAAAGTAATTCGTTTTTGAGCAATAGTCCTTTTTAAAGGACTTGTGCTATTAGCATTGGGTTTACAACCCAATGCGGGTAGAAATGTAGTCGAGAAATCTATTATTACTTAGTTATTTTGTAATTTATAAATCGTTGGTGCAAGATATCAGTTCAGCAGTTGTTCGATTATCACTACCTTCAATATGACGACGTAGCAAAGAATTAATAATGGTTTTGTATTTCCCACCCTGTGATTAAAACCATTCCATCACATCTGAGTCGAGTTGCACTAAATTTTTTACTTGAGTAGCTGGAACCCTTAAAATTGCCTTCTCGAAAAATTTGTCTGTCAAAGGTGGAATATCAGAATAATCAATATCATCATCGGACATTGAATCTAATGCTTCCCAATTAGTACGAGAGGTACTCTTCAAATTTTTGTCGTTCATATCGATTTGCCCATCGTCCCACTTTGGTATCACCTATTATTTTCTCCTCATGTGACTGCAATACTTGTCGGTTAAAGATATTCGAGGCGGCTAGAAACCCGGTATCTTGAAGATACCGGGTTTCTAATTTTCCCAAAACCTACGTAGTATTGTCTGCGACTGGTGCGATTCTGCTTGAACTTAAAAATTAGATTGGGCTGATGTAATGAGATTGTTGGGTTACGCTACGCTCCACCCAACCTACAACTACTTTCCACACAAAGCGCGATCGCCTTTCTCTACCCTAGTATTAGTACGTAGGTAGTCTTTTAATAAACTACATCCGCGATTCAGTAAATTATCTAGATTTGCATCGGCTAAATCGCGGTAAATAATCTGACCGCTGCTACTGCTTGTTAATAAGGTTTTGCCATCGGGTGTAAAACTGATACTTGTGAAGGTATCACCTCCATCGGCATGAATCGCAAATTGTAGCTTACCATCAAGACCCCATAGCTTAACCTTATCGTCGCTGAGGGTGGCAATAGTTTGATTGTCGGGACTGAAGGTAAGACCTGTAAAACTTTCACCATTGCCATCAATCGATTTAAGCAGCTTGCCGTCTGGACTCCACAATTTGACGGTACTATCAATACTTGCCGAGGCTAATATTTTACTATCGTTTGACCAGGATAAAGCATAAACGGGGCGGCTATGACCGAGGAAAACGCGAATAGGGTGTCCGTCTTTACCCCAAATCTTCACCGTATTGTCATCGCTGGCGGAGGCTATATATTGACCGTTTGGGCTAAAACTGACCCAGTTGACTACATCGCTATGACCGGAAAGTGTGGATAAAAATTGACCGTCTCTACTCCATAATTTCACGGTTTTATCTCGACTCGCCGAAGCTAACATTTTACCATCGGGCGACCAATCGACGCTCAAGACAACATCTTGATGTCCGGGTAAAGTTTTGAGCAGTTTACCATCTCGACTCCACAATTTGATGGTTTTATCGCTACTGGCAGAGGCTAAGGTTTTACCGTCGGGGCTGAAATTTATATCCCAAACTGCCCCTGTATGTCTGGCTAAAACATGCCGAAATTTGCCGTCAGCAGTCCAAATTTTCACCGTTGCATCTTCACTTGCTGATGCGAACAAATCTTGTTGGGGTGAAAAGCTTAACTTGGTCACTCCCCCCTTATGTGCTTGAATGCTTTTGAGCGGTTCGTATTTCCATAACCATAGTCGAATACTAGTGTCACGACTAGCGGAAGCTAGGGTTTTGCCGTTGGGACTAAAACTAATGCTGTTTACCCAGTCACTATGACCTTTGAGAAGTTCTAAAGGTTTTCCGTCTCGACTCCACAGCTTGATTGTTTTATCAGCACTCGACGAAGCAATGGTTTTACCGTCAGGGCTAAATGCTACATTGAGGACTGTATCTTTATGTCCCGTCAAAGTTCGGACAAATTTACCGTCTCGATTCCACAGCTTGATAGTTTTGTCCAAACTTGCGGTGGCAATGGTTTGACCGTCGGGGCTAAATGTCACAGCTAATACTGTACTTTCATGTCCCGGTAAAGTTGCTAAAAGCTGACCGTCACGACCCCATAATTTTACAGTTTTATCGCTGCTTGCAGAGGCTAAAATACTCCCATCGGGCGACCAAGCTACACCGATAACAGCACCATTGTGACCTGATAAAATTTTGAAGGTTTGACCGTCCCGACTCCACAGTCGCACGGTTTTATCAGCACTTCCCGAAGCAATGCTTTTACCGCCGGGACTAAATGCCACACCATTGACAACGCCATCGTGAGGTGCAAATGTCGCTAAAAGCCTACCATCAAGATTCCACAACTTCACGGTTTTATCGCCGCTTCCCGAAACCAGCATTCGACCATCGGGACTAAAGGCAACACTATTCACACGCTTGGTATGTCCGCGCAGAGTAGGTAACTTTTTACCATCGGTTGCCCACAACTTCACGGTATAATCGCTACTAGCTGAGGCAATTAACGAGCCGTCGGGGCTAAATGCGACGCTGTTAACATCCCCCATATGTCCTTCTAAACGGTTGATTTCGCGTTCTCGCATTCCGTATGTAGCTTGGTACAGGGCAGTTGTAACCGCTTGTTGTGTTCCTGGGTCGGGTAAAAAAGCCTTTTCGAGTTTTCGACCTGCCCGCAATCCTTCTTTTAAAGCATCGATGTCTTTACCCAATGCAAACAGCGATTCGCTCGATACACTGGCGGCAACGCTAGCTGTTATAATAGCTCTGCGCCATTGGTAAGCAGCCATCCCGATGGAAATTGTCAGTGCGACAATACCCACCATTGAAGCTGCGAGGAAATTTTTGAGAGTGCGGTTAAGTTGTGCTTCGTTGCTGCGCTGCTTTTCCTTCTCAATGAGTTCGGTTTGCAGCTTTTGTTGCTCGATTTCCACTAATAAGCGATCGCGTTCAATCAAGCTTTGTTCTTCCCGTTTGCGGAGTTCTTTTAATTCGCTTAATAAGTCCGAACCTGGTTGCGAGAGGGTATCTTGGAGCTTTGTTTGGTTGTTGTGACGAAGTTCACTATTGAGACGGGCAATTTCCGCTTCACGTTGCTGGACTTGTTGACGGAATTGTTTAACTTGTTCTTGCAAGCTAAGTTCGGCTTGTTGGATTGAGCGAATCAAATCCACCATATAATCGTGGATTAATTGGTAACGTTCGGGACTGTCGGGGAATAATACGACTAACCCGGAACGAACTAAGATTTCCAGAACTAATTCGAGTTTGCTGACATCTTCGAGTTCGGCAAGTTCGGCTGTTAATTCCGGACGGGTTTTAAAAGGACGTTTTTTATTTTCATCGGTAAGTAAATATAACACCAGTAATGCGGCTCGTTCGTTTTCCTTACCGCATTCACCAATAAGTTCTCGAATATACCGCTCAATCAGCTTGTTAGGGCGAAATTGTTCGTATTTAGCAAGGGTAAAAATACGTTCGTCTTGG
>JANNFJ010000550.1:0-6435 GCA_031379725.1 Calothrix sp. OTE_75_metabat_31 | reverse complement strand
GTAGAGACGTTACATGTAACGTCTCTACATTTGTTTTACACCGAAATTTTTTGTAATCGTTATACTAGCTATGAAGGGCAATCATCGCAGCCCGATATAAAATTCTATATTTATTAACTCCTTACTTCCCCATGTCTGTATTGAAAAATCAGTTAATTGGTTTAAAAGCCGACTCGTTTCGTCACCCACTCGATCTAGAAGCAACCAAAACCCTCAAGCAAATACCGGGTTTGGATATGATGGTACGGAACTTACTCGGACCTCTTGCCGAACAAGTTTTTTATGTGGAAAATATTGCATCAAGCATATTGGTCGGAGAAAATCAGTTACCCGATTTGCACAAGCTGTTGATTGAAGCCTGTAAAATTTTAGATATCGAACCACCGTCGCTTTACCTGCGTCAGCATCCAGCCCCGAACGCTTACACCTTCGCTATGCGCGGCAAGCAGCCCTTTATTGTGGTGCATACCTCGCTGATTGATATGCTTACACCTGAAGAAATTCAAGCAGTGATTGCTCATGAATTAGGACATCTCAAATGCGACCATAGCGTATATCTGACCCCCGTCAACTTACTGATATTGGCAGCTTCTGCTGTACCAAATGTTGGTACATTTCTTGCCCAATCAATTCAAGCACAGCTTTTAGAGTGGGTACGCTGCGCCGAATTTACATGCGATCGCGCTGCACTTCTAGCGACCCAAGACCCCAAAGTTGTTATGTCTGTTCTCATGAAACTTGCTGGTGGTTCCCCGACTCTTGCACCAAAACTTAACCTTGATGCTTTTATTGACCAAGCCCGTGCTTACGACGATATCAGTAAAAATGAACTCGGCGAAATGGTTAAAGTTGCCCGCACTGCCCAATTAACCCACCCCGTCCCAGTTCTACGGGCCCGCGAAATCGACAATTGGTCTTCGAGCAAAGAATATCAAAAACTGTTGCAAAATAATCTGAATGTAGATTATAATAGTGAAGTTGCAGCCAAGGGCGGATGGCGAAATTGGTAGACGCACCACACTCAAAATGTGGCACCGAAAGGTATAAGAGTTCGAGTCTCTTCCCGCCCACTATATAGCAAATGAGAAAAGACGCAAATCCAGCGTCTTTTTTTGTTTCTTAAAAGGAATTGCGTTAGCGGTTAGCTAATAGCCAAAAGCTAACTGCTAATAGCCCAAAGACTTGCTATATTAATCCGATGGGACAAGCAACGTTTGTACCACCTAGTCCGCAGTAACCACCAGGATTTTTTGCCAAATATTGCTGATGGTAGTCTTCGGCATAATAATATTCGGGTGCGTCCATAATTTCAGTGGTAATCTCACCGTAACCAGCTTTTTTCAATTCTTTTTGATACGCATCAAGTGAAGCTTGGGCAAGTTGCTTTTGTTCTGGGGAGTATACATAGATTCCCGAACGATATTGCGTACCAGCATCATTACCTTGACGCATTCCTTGAGTTGGGTTGTGGCTTTCCCAGAAAGTTTTGAGAAGGTCGCTATAACTAATCACTTTCGGGTCATACACAACCAATACAACTTCGTTATGTCCGGTCATACCCGAACATACTTCTTTGTAATCAGGATTTGGAGTATATCCAGCTGCATAACCTACCGACGTGCTAAAAACACCGTTGAGTTGCCAGAATTTACGTTCTGCACCCCAAAAGCAACCCATTCCAAATATTACCGTTTCCATGCCAGCAGGAAATGGAGGTTTGAGAGGATTTCCGTTCACAAAGTGTTTTTCGGGTACTGCCATTACTTGAGTTCTTCCCGGCAAAGCGTCTTCGGGTTTAGGCAGACTGAGTTTTTTACCAATTCCAAAAATCACGCGATCGCTCCCTACTATTTTTATAAATTTGTTTACCTTACTTAATATTGTAAGGATTAATGGCAACATTAAGGGAGTGCAACTGCGTAATCATTAGGTGTTGATTGCCGGACTATTTTGTAGGGGCGCAAGGCCTTGCGCCCCTACAAGAGTAAAATATTTTATATTTGTGTTTGTTTATTGGTTTATTTAGCAATAGCTTCCGTAACTACCGGTACGCAAGCATTTACCAAAGGCAATAAAGGACCGAGTTGTTCTTGTCCGTTAACTGCTAATTCGCTATGACAAAGATACAACCGTTCGGAAACTCGTGCGAGCAAATCGGCTAAAATACGCTGCACCCGTTGGTCTTCTTCCTCATTTTCATCAGCTGCTGTCCAGGGTTGCCCAATGCGATCGCGTAAAAATAAGGGGGCACCAAATAAGGTAGCTGCACCACCTTTTGACCATAAGGGGGAACCCGCATCTAGCCAAAAATGCCATTTGTGCGATTTACGACTCGAACGATACTGGAAAATTGTTGCTAATGTTAGGGCATTTGCCGCCGGACCAACTGGACGAACTGGGTATGGATTTGCCGTAATTGTCCCCCGTCGTATTAGCTGAATAAATTCGGCAATTGTCGAGGAGGAAGGGAGTGGGGAAAAAGAGGGTGAAGGGTAACTAAATATTTTTTCTACACCCATCCCGACTAACCCTGCCCTCAACTCCCCTCTTACTCCCTCACTCCTAATTCGAGTATCAATTTCCCAATAGTGCTGCGCGGTTTCTAGTAATTCCCGCAAAATTGCTAGTTGGTCGTAGGATAAAGTATTGCCATTGAGGAAAAATTTTTCAATTGCAGCATACAACAGAGAAATTGGGCTAGGAATAAAACGTTGTTCGAGTCGGTTGCGCTCTTTTTCGATCCATTCTAATATCTCGTTATAGGCAGTTGTGGCAGCAAAACCTAGTCTATCCCAACGGTCAAAGGCTGTTACTGGTAACAAATTCGGTTGGTCAGGATGGGGTAAGAAACAGTAATCGGCAATGATTCCTGCCCGTACTGGGTCGATTTGAGAACGGTTATTAGTTGTCGTTTGTGCTACTTCTGAGAAGTCTGTTTCTTTTTCCAGTTCACCCCGACTTAATACGACTAACATCTCGGCAACTGCATCACGGTCAACTAAACGTCCCAAACCTGGATAGATTAACGCTAACACTGTGAGTAAACTGCGAATTAAGGGAGATGCAACCAAGGGTAGTTGACTGTTGAGCGATTGGACGTAAATATTTTGTTTGTTGAGGATTTCTATCAGGGTGTATCGTGCGATCGCATCTAAACCTGGGGCAATAATCGCAATATCTTTTGGTTCGACTTGTTTTTCTTTGATACATGAGACTATCGTTTCAGCAGTTTGACGCAGTAACAAAGCACGAGAGGTTGTTTGAATCGATTGGACAATATCGGGTAAGCTCAATAACGTCATTGGTTCGGTAACAAGTTCTAGCATTGGTGCTGCTAGGATATCCGCAAGATTAGTTAAATGCTGTGGTGTCAAGGTTTCGATTTGGCATCTCGCAGTTAAACCAGATATGTAAGTTGGGTCTGCACCCAATCCCAACCGCACTATATTATCGGGATTGTAGCTAAATGCACCTACCGCACCTCGATCGAGTAACATCTCGAATAATTGCCGTGCGATCGCAGGATAATCGCCAACGTCATCGGCTAATATGGCTTGATATCGCTGCAATAAGCGCTGCTGATAAATTGGATTCGGTAATAAATGTTGAATGTAAAGTTCTGTAATAATTCCATAACTCAAAAAGCCCCGTTCGAGACACCAATTACGCCACTCTAATAGCAATTGGGCATAAAAGTCAGATTCCAGGTTTGAGGCGCTTTCCTGCCCATCAAATGCCTGTGTTAGCACTTGATTAATTTCTTCGCATGGGGTTCCACTTACTGCTGCTAACTGTAATAAGTCGAGAATGCGTCGCACTAAACGATATTCATTCACACCCGCACGTCGCAATACATCTTCGGTAAGATACGAACCCCAAAGTCGTGTTGCTAATTCTTGTTCGGTTTCCGGACGCAACCGCACCGGGAATTGGGCTTTTAAATTTAATAGTTTAACTAGTAGTGGAAAAAATAATATTATTTCATCCTGGAAAAAACCTAGTGGAGTCTTAACCTTAATTGCGTATCTTCCCTGGGTAGATGTAATAATTTTATCTGCAAACTCCCGTTGATTATCACTATTAGCAGCAAGCACCAAAACACCTGGTTCGCTTTGGTGAATAAATAAACGGCTTGGTATCTTATTAGTACTTTTGTCCTTGGATAGTTTAGTATAAAATGATTCTTGGGTGCGACTTGTAATTTGTACCCAGTTACAGAACTGCTCTACTAAGCGAGATGTTTTCCCGCTACGACTTGGGCCCGTAATCCAAAGGGAATCGAAAATCACACACCTTCTCCTTGGCAATTTGCTAGCATAACTCGTACATTAACTTTAGGTTAAAAAATCACCAAACTATGTTGGATGATTCCTTGCAATGAACAATTATAATTTTAGTCAAAAAATTTACTCGTTTCTTGTATCACTTTATAAGTGGTATTTACGGACACAAGAGCGCTCGTTAGACGAGGCTTACAATGCAGCATTACATATAAAAAATGTCGAGGATGAGCATTTTGGTGGTAATAAAATAAACATTAATTATTCTGAATATAGTAGTGTTGGTGATTATTTTGAATCGGATTTAAGAAAACACTTAAAAATTGTGCGAATGCGTTTGACTGAATTTAACGCTAGTCGCTTTTTTCTCAATGAATCAAATCAAAAGGGGGCAAAACGATATGAAGTTGAGTTTTCTAATCCAGCACAAGTTTTAGAAAAGTTACAATTTATTGATGAAATCACTGCTAAATATGGAAATTTGGATTTTGAGGGTGAAGTAACTCCGGAGGTAGCTGATAATGATTTACAGGTTATCGAGAAAAAACCGACATTAGCTCAACCAAGACTCGAAAGTTTAGAAATAAAAACCTCAAATCAGCCACAACGGGGTAAAACATATTCAACGGGAGTATTACCACGTTCCATTTTAAGTACAATTACTCGTTTACAAGTTGAATTAGATCCAAGTGCCGAGCAAGATATTGTTCAGAATTTTCGTAAGGCTCAACGCCGAACAATCATTTCTGTAAGGTTTATACTGTTATTGATTATAGTCCCTATTTTGACACATCAGCTGTCAAAAGCTTTTATTGTTGGTCCAATAGTTGAACATTGGCGAAATTCACCAGAAGTTGCCGTCTTTATAAACAATGAAATGGAGGAAGAGGCATTAGTTGATTTACATCGGTTTGAAAAGCGAGTCAAATTTCAAAATTTGATTGGTTTGCTTCCAGAAGTGTCATCGTCAGAGATGGAAATTAAGGTCAAAGAAGAAGCAGAAGAAATTGCTCAAGAGTATCGTGCTGAAAGTGCGAATGCCATTAAAAATGTGTTTGCTGATATTTTTTCGGTATTTGCCTTTAGTTGGTTGTTAATAATTAGTAAACGCGAAATTGCCATTCTCAAAGATTTCTTTGACCATGTTGTTTATGGTTTGAGCGATAGTGCCAAGGCATTTATTATTATATTATGTACCGATATTTTTGTAGGTTTCCACTCACCCCACGGCTGGGAAGTTATCCTCGCTGGTATATCTCATCATTGGGGATTACCTGAGAACGAAAGTTTTATATTCTTGTTTATTGCCACATTCCCAGTAATTTTAGATACAATTTTCAAATACTGGATATTCCGTTATTTGAATCGTGTTTCTCCTTCTGCTGTTGCAACATATCGTAATATGAATGAGTAGTTGTAGCTTACTGTAACTCTTTCCCAGGCACTGCTTGGGAATACATATCCAAGAGGTTCTGCTTCCAATCTAGATTAAAAGCATCTTTAAACAATTTTATTAATATTATAAAACTCTACCTTATATATTGATAATTTGATACATTCGGCTTGCAGGAATTCATTCAATTTATGCGGGAACATCCTATTTCGGCCTGTAGTGCGTACCCCTGCGGGGAAGCAAGCAACGCGCAGTGTGCCCGCAGGGCTTACATCTTGCTCGCTTAATATAGTACGCGAGCAAGATGCTCGCACTACAAAATTATAAATGTGCTTGCTTGTCCTAGTACTTACTCTATGCATAAGTTTATTTATGCTTGTATTACTTTTACGTTACATAATCGACCAATATAGTTAAGAATGTTGTCAAAATTAGTCTTTAGTAAGCACCTTTGATCATAAGTATGGAACAATAAAAATATAATTCAGAAAATATAACTTCGTAAAGTCTTTTGTTCTTCAGCAAAATAATTTAAAATTACACGGTCGTATTTCCTGGGTTCTGTTGGTATCTCTGGTTTTCGACTTGAATGCATTGGATGAATGTAAGCGATATCAGCGCCGTTAGGCTTTGCCTAGCGATGGTATTATGCTTGCATTTGGTGCGTCAAATCCCAATTCATTCACAAATTTAATTAAATTTAGAGGGGAATTATATGGCTACCCGTAACAGCTTTGTAAGTAATTTACAGCAATCTTTAAG
>JANNFJ010000498.1:0-9068 GCA_031379725.1 Calothrix sp. OTE_75_metabat_31 | reverse complement strand
TATGGAAATAAAACACAACAATACATTGACGTAACGGCAACCCGCGAAGCGTTTAGCGCTGACAGGTGCGATCGCAGCGACTTTTATGATGCTGCCAGGGTTTGTTGGTGGTTCCCCGGTCATGGCACAACAAAAAGCTGACCGCGAACTTAGCTATGGTGAGTTAATCAAAAAAGCTCAGAATGGGGAAGTCAAGAAAGTTGAACTCGACGAAACCGAACAAATGGCAAGGGTTTTCCTCAACGACCAGAAGCCCGATACTCAGCCTCTACAAGTTCGGCTTTTGAATCAAAACCGCGAATTAATTGGCAAACTTAGACAAAGTAAAGTTCCGGTAGATGAAATATCTTCAGCCAATAGCCGTGCTGCGGTGGGGTTATTAATTAACCTAATGTGGATTTTACCGCTATTAGCGTTAATGTTGCTGTTTTTACGCCGTTCCACTAATGCTTCGAGTCAAGCGATGAACTTTGGTAAAACCCGCGCCCGTTTTCAGATGGAAGCGAAAACCGGGATTAAATTTGACGATGTTGCGGGTATTGAAGAAGCAAAAGAAGAACTGCAAGAAGTAGTTACTTTCCTCAAACAACCGGAGAAATTTACAGCAATTGGTGCCCGCATTCCCAAGGGTGTATTGTTAGTGGGGCCTCCGGGAACAGGTAAGACATTATTGGCGAAAGCGATCGCAGGTGAAGCTTCGGTACCTTTCTTCAGTATTTCCGGTTCGGAATTTGTGGAAATGTTCGTCGGTGTCGGTGCTTCCCGCGTCCGCGACTTGTTCAAAAAAGCCAAAGATAACGCCCCCTGTTTGATATTCATCGATGAAATCGACGCGGTAGGAAGACAGCGGGGTGCGGGTATCGGTGGTGGCAACGACGAACGCGAGCAAACCCTCAACCAGCTGCTTACGGAGATGGACGGGTTTGAAGGTAATAATGGTATCATCATTATTGCCGCTACTAACCGTCCTGATGTCCTGGATGCAGCGCTTTTACGTCCAGGAAGGTTTGACCGCCAGGTAATAGTTGATGCACCCGACCGGAAAGGACGTTTGGCAATTTTACAAGTTCATGCCCGCAACAAAAAAATTGACCCCTCTGTTTCTTTAGAAGTTGTCGCCCGTCGTACCCCAGGGTTTACTGGTGCAGACTTGGCAAACTTGCTCAACGAAGCCGCGATTTTGACAGCACGTCGTCGTAAAGAAGCAGTTACTCCCTTAGAAATCGATGATGCTATTGACCGTTTGACAATTGGCTTAACTTTGAATCCATTGTTAGATAGTAAGAAGAAGCGGTTGATTGCTTACCATGAAGTCGGACATGCATTGCTGTCAACATTACTCGAACATGCTGACCCGTTGAATAAAGTCACAATTATTCCCCGTTCAGGTGGTATCGGCGGCTTCTCGCAACCAATTTTGAACGAAGAAGTAGCGGATAGCGGTCTTGTGACTCGTGCATGGATGCTAGATAAAATTAGCATGGCAATGGGTGGAAAAGCAGCCGAAGTCGAAGTATTTGGCGAAGCCGAAGCCACTAGTGGTGCTAGTTCTGATTTGAAAATGATTACAAGTCTGGCTCGGCAGATGGTGACGATGTACGGGATGACCGACTTAGGATTAGTGGCTTTAGAAAATCAAAACCAAGACGTGTTTCTCGGTCGGGATTGGATGAACCGCAATGATTATTCGGAGGAAGTGGCTATTAATATTGACCGCAAAGTTCGAGAGATTGCAACTAATTGCTACGAACAAGCCCGGAAAATCATCCGTGAAAACCGAGATGTGGTAGACCGTCTGGTTGATTTGTTAGTCGAACAGGAAACTATAGAAGGTGAGCAATTCCGACAAATTGTTGCCGAATATACGCAGGTTCCTGAGAAGGAGTTAGCAAAGTCAATTTAGGGATTTTTTACGGAATGTAGAGACGCGATATATCGCGTCTCTCCAAGGTTTTTACCATCCAAGCAACCCCCCAAAATTAATGACATGAAGCACTAGTGGTCTGTATCATTAATTCTGGGGGGTTCAAAGAATCCGGGTTTCTTGAAGAAACCCGGATTCTAGCCCTCTCGACTAGTCAAAATTAATGACATGGAGTAGTAGGGCAATTTATAACCTAATACCCTGAATCCCGAATAAATTTGGATTCTTCGATTTTGATTTGGGTTTGTTGCCTTGTAAATTGTGGTTTGGACTGTATCCTAGCAGGTTGCTGCGAGAACATTGCCCGTAACACCATAGCCGGGTCTACATAATTACCAGAATATTTGAGTCCCCAGTGCAAATGGGGCCCCGTAGTGCGTCCTGTCATGCCAACACGACCAATTCTCGCACCCGCAGGGATTTGTTGACCTTCCCCAACTTGGATTCCACCCCCACGGTCAACCATATAGCGAATGCCGTTTGCGGTTTCGATATTTCCTTCCATGTGGCAATAGGTATGTTGCCACCCACCCGATTGGATGGTGACTTGAGTACCGCAATTCGTGCGATCGCCTACCTTAACAACTGTACCCCCCCACCAATTACGAATGTAACTCCCTTGGGGTGCTGCAATATCTAAACCGCTGTGAAATTCCCAGTTAGTCCCACCTGTTGCCGAACGTCGATAACCAAAGGGCGATGTATATGCTTGAAACTTTTCCACGGGAAACGATGCTGCTTGCCAAGGAGTATTTGCGGTTGCTACAAGTTGCGAACGATATTCTTTAGCTTGTACGCTGGCTAAATTAGAAACAAACACAATCAAAGTTGTCAGAATCAATCCTAGTATAAATAAGTTGGCTCCAGATTTGATTGATTTTTGTCGCCGCTTACTCATTTTTTGATTCCTTAAGGCAATAATATTTGTTTGATTTTTACCAGTATTTTCACTACTTACCATTTTATTAAAGTATTATTTTTGTTGCCAGTATGATTGCTACTTTTTATATAAATGAGCTACTTATTTAAATAAAGCAATGTAATGCTGTATTAAAAAGATCAATTATTCTATATTAGACCTAAGCAAAATAATCCTGTTGCCAATTAGGCAAAATACTGCCAGTAGCTTTAAAATTCAGTAATATTCTTCCTTGCTCATACCCAAACCATGATGACAGAAATATTGCCCTTCAGCTTTGAAATCGATACGACTGCCGTTGCAGGTTCAACTCTGTGGTCTTTAGCTTTATATTTGGGCTTTTCCCCTGCCACCGAAAAGGTAATTAATTTACTAAACCGATGGTTTAACTTCGCTGAGAGTTTTATGTACGCAACCAAGGAAGAATTCGAGAAAACCCGCAAAGCCAGAGAATCCCAAAATGCATTTTATGCTTCAATTTTTAGTATTGTCCCGTTCCTCGTAGTTGGTGTATTGGTAAACTGGCTTCTGGACTTGGGTTTAGGTGGTAGCTGGGGAATTAGTACCGGAATTCTCGCTTGTATGGGTTGTGGTGTTTACGAACTCGGCAGAAGAGACGGACAGTCAGAAGAATAGGGAGTGGGGTGTGGGGTGTAGGGTGTAGGGAAGAAAATATTTTTCCTTACTCTTGACTCCAAATACTGTAAGAGATACGAATGTAGAGAACGCCACATTGCACCCCTACGGGTAAGCAAGCTACAACGGGGGGAACCCCCGCACTTTCATTTGGCTCCGTTACATGTAACGTCTCTACATAGGTTTTAAGCTTCACTATTTTCTTAACCAAGCAGTACTGCCTCCCCTCCCCCATACCCCACACCCTACACCCCACTTCCTAATTCCTCCCTGACAATTTCCGCAAGCTTCTGTGCTGCACCAGCTTCACCTCGGACATTACGGAGTTTTTCGCGGATTTTCTCTAATTTTTCGGGATTTTCTAAATAATCTAAAGCTATTTTGGCAACTTCATCGGGTTTCAGTTTCCCTATTAACTCTGGGACAATCTCTTCTTGTGCCCAGATATTAGGCCATGCTAGTAAACCCTTGCGTCGCAGAAACCACCAATTAATCAACTTAGCGAAACTCGAACCAACCCCAGGTAAATTTGCCAGGATACCCAGCAAACCATCCCAGGAACGCATTGCATCAAGTTGCTGTGTTGGTAACAAAACAATCATCGGTAGTGCCAGCGAACCGAGTTCGGCAGTGTTAGCACCGACTGTAGTTAGGCATAAACTGCATTTTGATAGTAAATCGTAAGCTGGATTGGGAGTATAAAGTTCTACTATTAAGCCTGTAGTAGTTTTCAAAATTGGATTGCTGTAACCTTCTGCTTTCTCAATTAGAGTTGCACCTTTAAAGTCAAAATAGTCAGCAACCGGGTTTTTTTGAGGATTAGCAAAACTTGCCAAAGTCTCTAAATCTAGAGTTGGGGCAACGGGAATGATAAATTGGGTATCGGGTTTTTGTGCGTAGATGTGTTGTGCGATCGCAATCGTTAAAGGTACACCCTGCGCTAATTTCGCAGCTTTAGAACCAGGTAAAATTCCAATTAAAGTGGGAGTAGTCCGTAGGGGCGCAAGGACTTGCGCCCCTACAGGAGTCGGGTCTATATTTATTTCCCCTTCCCCTTTGTCTTTTCCCCCTTCCCCCACTTCCCCCACTTCCACCATCAAGTCACCAACAACAGTAAACTTATGAGCATATTTTGGTGAAGCTTTCGCAGCAACTTCGGGTTTCATCACCCCAAACCTATCGATTAAATTATGCCACCGTGCATCCCATTCCGCATAAACAACAGTTTTATATCCCAACCGTTTACCAATGACAATGGGAAAAAATTGGTCACCACCCAAGAAAACCACTACACCTTGAGGGAACCAATCCCAATTTTGGGCGGTTTTCCCCGACAGTAAAAATGGGAAAAAATCAGTTGCACTTTGAACTCGATCGATTTCAGAATAGGAACGAGCAATCAATGCTTCTTTACCGCTAGCATTTGGGCAGGGTGAGAGTATTACAGATATCCTGACTTCATCCCGGTCGTTACCTAATTTTTGTCGCAAAGCCTTGACAACAGGACGCACCCATGTAGTAACTTCACCGGGGCCATTGGAAAGGATGAGAATATCTACTTGTTTCATGGTCGAGAGTTAGAGGGTCAACAGTCAAGAGTTAAATATTAGCGAATTCGTTCCTAAAGTAAAGCAGTTAATGTGATGTTGTTCCAATTACAACCGATAATAAATAAAAATAGTAGTGCGGTTTGATATAACCTCTGGCAATGTTTGATAATATCTGCAAATTTCTCGCAGAGTCCTTTTCAGCCGACTTTGCAACGTGGTTGCTTGGTGAACCAATCACCCTTACCCAACTTAGTCCATCTGAATTATCCCTTGAACCCATCCGCGCCGATGCACTAATTTTGTTGCAGTCGGATGACCTAGTTCTCCACCTTGAATTTCAAACCGAACCAAAAGCTAATATTCCGTTTCGGATGATCGATTATCGTTTACGGGGGCATCGAAAATTTCCCCATAAGCGAATGCGTCAAATAGTAATTTATCTAAAACCAAGTGATTCGGACTTGGTTTATCAGACGGAATTTGTCCTAGAGAAGACCCTGCACCGATTTGAAGTCATCCGGCTTTGGGAACAACCAACCGAGGTATTTTTAAATTTTCCTGGTTTGCTGCCATTTGCGACCTTAAGTCAAACCGACGACAAAACACAAACCTTAGAAAGAGTTGCTCAAGTTATTGAAGAACTTAGCGATACTCGAACCCGGAGTAATGTTGCTGCGTCAACAGCAGTCTTAGCTGGGTTAGTATTAAATAAAGACCTGATTAAAAGAATTTTGCGGAGCGATATTATGCGCGAATCTGTGATTTATCAAGATATTCTCCACGAAGGGCAAGCACAAGGGCAAGCACAAGGGCTTGAACAAGGCTCTGAGCAAAAAGCTCAGGAAATTGCAATCAAAATGATTAACAGAGGTATCGATATTCAAACAATTGTCGATGTCACAGGTTTAACTATTGAGCAAGTTCAACTATTGCAACCTGAAACTCCCGGTAATTAAGCCAAGTGAGTTAATGATAGCCCTCGCAATACAATTTTTCGTTATCAAGTAGGTATTGTAGGGGTACGATATATCGTGCCCTTACAGCATATTTCAGCGCAACTTAGGGGCGAAACAAAACGAGATAAACTTAGTTTAACCCCATTCCTTGGAAACCCTTTGCGCCAAATTATGACTTTACGGCTTAAATTAATGCTTTAAAATCAAAAAAAGAAGGTCTGTAAGAAGGCAATTTATATGAAGTGGCGAGTAATTCTTGAACCAGATCCAGAAACAGGTGAATGGGCTGTTTGGTGTCCGGAGTTGCCAGGTTGCACCTCCGCAGGAGAAACCGAAGAAGAAGCTTTAGAAAATATTCGTGAGGCAATTCAACTTTATCTTGAAACCGACCCAATTAAACTAGCACCAGGGACGCTATCCCGTGAGGTAATTGTAGGATGACTCGTACCCGACGGATGAATGCTGATCAAATTGAGAGGATTTTACAAGATTACGGGTTTGAGTTTGTTTCTCAAAAAGGTAGTCATCGTAAATGGCGGAATGTTGAGCGTCAACTTCAAGTAATTGTGCCGTATCACAAAGGTCACGATTTACCTATTGGAACTTCACGTAACATAATGATAGGTGCTGATATTCCTGATTCTGAGTGGAAGACCGATTAGGAAACTAAATTTATTAACATAAAATTATTAGAAAGTGTAAGAAAATATGGATAAAGCAGTCACTCTCGAAAGTGCGTTAGAAGTAGTTAAACAGCTTTCTTTAGTAGATAAAGTCCGTTTAATCGAGCAAGTTGCACCTCAAATTGAACGTGAGTTAACCAATATTCAACCGAAGACGCGAAAATCTTTGCGGGGATTATGGCGAGGTAGTAATATTACTGAATCAGATATTGCCCAAATGCGACAGGAAGTATGGGCTAATTTTCCGCGTGAGGATATTTAATGTCCGATTTGGTAACAGATACTCATGCTCTTATTTGGTATTTAGAGGATAGTCCAAATCTTAGTACTGCTGCGAACCAAGCATTTGAGCAATGCGACCGAGGTGAAATAACAATTTATATACCAACTATTTGCTTGGTAGAAATTATATATTTACAGGAGAGAAGACGCATTTCATCGGATATGAGGTCTCAGTTAAATGATGCATTAACGAATGAAGATAGTGGATTAAGATTAGTTAACTTAACCCTTGAAATCGTCGATACTTTAGCCACAATTCCACGCGACAACGTTCCAGATATGCCTGATAGAATTATTACTGCCACTGCAAAGTTTATGGGTTTAGCTTTGATTAGTCGAGATGCCAAAATAATTTCATCAGTGTCATTAATGCGTGATTTCGTGATGGTCAGAATCCGGGTTTCTTGGAGAAACCCGGATTCTAGCCTTCTCGATAAGATCAAAATTAATCACATGGATTGGTACATATACCTGAATAACTATTTAACGATTATAGGATTTACGCAAAGGGCACGGAATCATAAACCACTCCAGACGCTGAGGACACAGAGTTAAGAGTGTTTGGGAGAGTTTTTGCGTAAGTCCTAGATTAAAATATTCTATTTGTAAAGAAATAGTTACAAAAATCGAGTAAGTGCTTCACGGCGTGTTCATAATTTGTAACAATATATTTCAGTTTTTATATCGAATTGTGTCAGTTGAGCGACAAAATCGCCACTGGGCAAGGTTTTCTGATAAAAAAAACTCATACGCAATTATTGTTTGATGAAAATTCCCGGAAATCCTTTCCAGCGGTTTCGCTTGTTGGCATTTCCAGTTCGAGAACACGCAAAACTAGGAGTAAAGGAAGCATGTTCACACACGTCAAGTCCACCATTCGTCACATCGCACCTGACGACCTACGGGGGCGTAACTTCATTAAGGTGGTCTATGTCGTGCTAGAGTCCCAGTACCAAAGCGCTTTATCGCAAGCGGTTCGGGAGATTAATAAAAATAATCCTGACTTAGCGATTGAAATTAGCGGGTACTTGATTGAAGAACTCCGTGACCCAGAAAATTATCACGAGTTCAAGCGGGATTTAGAGACTGCCAATGTATTTATTGCATCACTTATTTTCATTGAAGACTTAGCGCAGAAGGTAGTCGAGGCAGTACAACCGATTCGGGAACGTTTAGATGTTGCGGTTGTGTTTCCTTCGATGCCGGAAGTTATGCGACTCAATAAAATGGGGAGCTTTTCTTTAGCGCAACTGGGACAATCGAAAAGTGCGATCGCGCAATTCATGCGAAAGCGCAAAGAAAAGTCGGGTGCGGGTTTCCAGGATGGGATGCTCAAGCTTTTACGGACTTTGCCCAACGTGTTGAAATTCCTGCCGATGGAAAAAGCACAGGATGCCCGTAACTTCATGCTCAGTTTTCAGTATTGGTTGGGTGGTTCTCCAGAAAACCTGGAAAATTTCTTGCTGATGCTGGCTGATAAATATGTTATTAAAGATAATCCCGAAGCCGAAGCCCGAAATTTAGGGGCTTTACAATACGACCAACCTGTTGTATACCCAGATTTGGGAATATGGCATCCTCTCGCACCGAGTATGTTCGAGGATGTGCGCGAGTACCTCAACTGGTACAACAGTCGCAAGGATATTTCCGAAGATTTAAAAGACCCCTTAGCGCCTTGTGTTGGTTTAGTATTGCAGCGGACTCACCTCGTTACTGGGGATGATGCCCACTATGTCGCAATGGTGCAGGAATTGGAAGCGCTGGGCGCACGAGTTATTCCTGTATTTGCAGGCGGTTTGGACTTTTCTAAGCCTGTGGATGCCTACTTCTACGAGCCAACCACGCAGCAAACTCAGGTAGACGCTGTAATCTCTTTAACAGGTTTTGCTTTAGTTGGTGGCCCTGCTCGACAAGACCACCCGAAAGCAATTGACTCGTTAAAGCGGTTGAATCGTCCGTATATGGTGGTGTTACCTTTGGTATTCCAAACTACCGAGGAGTGGTTGGATAGCGATTTAGGATTGCACCCGATTCAGGTGGCATTGCAAATTGCTATACCTGAGTTGGATGGGGCAATTGAGCCGATAATTATGTCGGGTCGGGATGGTGCTACTGGGA
>JANNFJ010000450.1:0-2481 GCA_031379725.1 Calothrix sp. OTE_75_metabat_31 | reverse complement strand
TTTGTTGCTGTTGTCAATCGTAAGTATACTATTCAGTTTGTTGTTGTATATAGACGATGTGCTGAAAATCATGGTGATATTTGGACTAGAACTTGTCTAGTTCGAATACTATTAAGATGACGATGTTTGTTGTTGTGGTGTTATGAACTACCACTGTGCTATTGCGTTTCTAAGCCCAGAATCATGATAATGATTAATTTGATCGTTCTAGACTTTGAACATGACATTATGAGTCGAACCTTATTGTTTTTGTGAGATATAGACGATGCAGAGATCGAAAAGAAGGCTGCTGTATATTGACAACATAATTGTCAAACAAGAATTTTTCTTCGTACTGCAGACGAAAATAAATCAACAACCAACCTTGTTTGCGCCAAAAAAATCGATAATATACTTGATTATTTACCATAGTAAGTAATTTGAGTGGTTGATTGTTGCTGAAATGCTCTTTATTAGCATTTACCGTCATGGTTAGTTGACCATCGTCAACGAAAGAAAAATGTTTTGTTCAACTGGAGGTCGAACGGTCGAACACAGGAAAAAAATTGGGCATGCTCGTGAAATCTAAGGAATTAGCTAGTTATAGAAAAATCAGGTCCGTCACAGTGACATGTTTTTTACCTATGTAATTGAACTTCATTATTAAGGTTAAATTTCCATGGCTAATAACTGTTCACCGAAGTGGATTACCTTGACGGCACCCACCAAAAGCTAATCAGTTGGGTGCCTTCTATCGATATTACATAGTGCGGTTGAGCTAATTAGCGTTGGTGAAAAAGCCATTTTGCTGTGGAGCACCATGGTCAGCATCCCAAAATTTTAGGATCGCCGCGCGCTTAAGTCGCGCCAAAATTCACCTAGTGTGTACGGCCGGGACAAACATGTGACATGGGAGTTTTGTGTAGAAAAGACTCCTATTGTAGCTCTATGTACATTCCACTTATGGAGACGGACAGAATGTGTATTTGTGGCCTACAAACTCCTCATTGTTAAATCCCCAGCTTTACATAGATTCATTTTAAATGGAATGCAAGCCTTGCCATTCAGGACATGGATTTTTCTTCAAACGGAAATTTTGTTATTGGCGTTTCACTTTTCGCATGCGTCCAGAATCTCAGAGGTAATTTCATTTAACACGTTTTTTTGAAATTCACGTTAAGTGAAATTTCCCTGAAACGTTGATTTGAAAATCTCTTAACGTGTTTTTGTTCAACGGAGTTTCCTCGTAACTTCATTCTAAAAGCACGTTAAGTGAAATACGTTAACTTGAAATATTTCACTTAACGTGAATTTTAGCGAGGAGGACGTATGAGAGATTACAACTCAGATGAATAATATCCATTAAAAGAATTATCGAAATGATAGTAAAATAGGGTTTACGACAAAAAACATAGAACCTCTAAAGAGAGCTGGGTAGTAATGACCAGTAATTAAATGATATCAAGTGATCACTCACTTCCAAGTAGTAAATAAATAAATAACTCAGGGATTACTATGATTATATAGTGCGCTAAGCGCTTTAATCGCCCAACTGAGAGGTATCTTTCAACGACCTCGGTTGGCACGACATTTTGTAAATGTTTTTCTTGTCTTTCTTATTATTATATGCAACGATTCTTTTCTTATATATGCAACGATTCAAAACGCAATTTTTTTTTTTTCAATGCCTCTTGTTTCTGGTTGTAGACCCAGATAATTTCTCATCAGTGATCGCATTTGTGGTATGCTTTGGTTATAGTGTCGAGTCTGATACCGGCGAGCTGAAGTGATGTTACGGAGCCAGGCACGTTTGAGACTAAGCGAGATTGAGGATCGTACTGTATCCAATTGTTGTTCCGAAAACAATTGGCGGTGGTTGGTAAGCATTGCGAATCCTTGTGCAACTTGTTCTGCAATGAGAGTATCAAGTCATTCTGTTTCCATAGCTGTGTTGTTGCGGTGCTCCACATCATTGCGGTAAGACCATAAGTCCCATGCCACATCCCAAAGTTTCAGGATCAAGGCTGTAACCCAACGGAGGCCGCTTCCCTTTATTTTTGGGTTTCGCAGAAGGAACTGATCTTGAGCCTCTTGCCAGGCGATCGAAAGTATACCTTCCAGGATCGCATCGCAACCGAGTTGCTCTTGTCTTAAGAGTTCAATAGTGGAAAGGTTGGCCGGAGTGTTATCATACCATGAGTGCAAATAATTCACCAGCGCTGTACTGATGGAAGGGCAAGTAGAGTTATCCAGCCATTGTTGTAGTTTGGCAATCGATGTTGCCCATATTGTTGGTGATTCCATACCTTTGCATTTCCAAACATGGTTAACTGTTTCAACCTCTCCGCATCGCGCACATTTATCAGTTGGTTTCTTTTTCCTGCGGTGAAGTACTTTGTTGACTCCACATTCTCCTATAGCAAACTTAACAATCCTATGTCGTACCGGAACAGATGATGAGCGCATAGCACAGCCAATAGCTTTCCAATGTACTTCCTCAAA
>JANNFJ010000424.1:0-7086 GCA_031379725.1 Calothrix sp. OTE_75_metabat_31 | reverse complement strand
TTCTCTGTGTCCTCTGTGGTTCACATTCCGTTAAAACTGCGTAAGTCCTGAAAAAGTCGCATGGGAAATCAATGCATTGAAAAAACCTGTGGGGCGATCAATAATGGTGGGGCTATATTGCCATCAACAGTTTCAGAACTTCGGTTCATCAGTCACGAAACAATGTATCCTTGCTAGAAACTAATGTACAACCAAGGTAAGGCTAATTCCTATTCTCAAAACAAACCTTCTGTTCCTGCGGCTTCTGGTGGAATGCAAGAAAGCACCTCGCTTGGGCTAGAAACAGACATAGGAATGGTTTTACACTTAGCAGACGGCACAATTCAAGCTTGTAATGCTTGTGCTGAGGAAATATTGGGATTGACGGCTGAACAAATACAAGAATGTACCCCCGTAAACTATCCGTGGCAAACCGTCCATGAAGATGGCTCTCCCTTCCCAGGTGAGACGCATCCGGCAATGGTGGCATTGGAGACAGGGCAACCTTGCTTAAATGTAGTCATGGGGTTTTATCAGCCAAGTGGGGACTTAATTTGGTTGAATATAAATTGCCACCCTTTATTTCAAGTAAATACAGTGACTCCTTATGCGGTAGTAGCAACATTTACTATTGCTGCACAAGAAATACAACCAATTGTTGAGGAAACCCAGAGCAGCATCGATTACCAAGCAGCCCAGGCAGAAATTCAAAGGCTCAATCAAGAACTGGAGCGACGCATCAATGAAATGCAAACGATTCTAGATGCCGTACCTGTTGGCATTACAATTTCCGAAGATGCAAACTGTCAGGTGATTCGCGCCAACGGGTTTGCTCAATCGATGTTGACAGTGCCCCCCGATGCAAACATTTCTGCCACCGGAGAGCAAGCCGAAATCCTGCCGTTTAGACAAATGCGTGACGGTAAAGATATTCCAGGGTCAGAACTGCCGATGCAGGTTGCCACGGCTAGTGGTATCGAAGTTCGAGATGTCGAGATTCAATTGCTGCGCTCAGACGGAGCGACATTTGATTGGTGGGTAAATGCAGTGCCGTTGAAAGATAAACAGGGTGCTGTTCGCGGCTGCGTAGCTGCCTTTATGGACATTACCGAACTTAAACGCACGGCTGAATCTTTACGGTTGAGCGAAGAACGATTGCGGATTGCCCAAATTGCTGCTAAAGCTGGAACCTGGGATTGGGATGTGGCAACTAACAGCGTCTATTGGTCGCCAGAATACTATACCCTGTACGGACTCGACCCAGCAATGCTCTCGACTTATGAAAATTGGTTGGCAAGCATTTTAGAAGCCGATCGAGAATTCGTCGAACGAACCATTCGTCAAGCATTGGAGCAGCGAAAAACCTCGTTCACATTTGAATTTCGCATCAACCATCCTGTACAAGGTATGAGATGGTTTGATTCCCGCAGTCAAATATTTTATAATGCTTCGGGGCAACCCACGCGGGTAGTCGGTATTTCCATCGATATTAGCTCGCGCAAGCAGGCAGAAATTGCCCTCCAAGAACAAACAAAGTTACTGCAAGTAATCATTAACAGTATTGGTGATGGTGTAATTCTCGCCAACCCCCAAGGAGAGTTTGTCCTTGTTAATCAAGCTGCCGAGCGGATGTTTGGTTCCCTAACGAATGAAGAACCCGCCGAACGCTGGGCAAATACTTACGGATTATTTTTACCCGACCAAAAAACCCTCTTCCCCAGCCAGGAACTCCCTCTAGCCAGAGCAATACGAGGTGAATGTGTGACTGATGTCGAGGTATTCGTCCGTCGGGAGGGCGCTGAGAAAGGGCGGTGGGTAAGCATCAGTGGCTACCCAGTAGTTGATATTAGTGAGAAAATCGAAGGTGGAATTATTACCTGCCGCGATGTTACAGACCGCAAACGCACCGAAGCAGAACTGCGACAAAAAAATGCCATTTTAAACGTAATTAACGAGTCAGCACCCACGCCAATTTTTGTCAAAGACCGACAAGGGCGAATTATTTATGCAAATCCAGCCACGCTTGAGGTATTGGGCAAATCGGCAGATGAGGTTATTGGCTTACGCGATTGTGAATTGTACCCATCACTTGAACTGGGAGCAATAGTGACAGACAACGACCAACGCATTATGGAATCCGGACAAACGGAAGTAGTTGAAGAATCTCCAGATGGAATTCGGACATTTTTGGCCATGAAAACACCCTACCGAAATGAGAGGGGAGAAGTGATTGGTTTGATTGGCATATCGAATGACATTAGCGATCGCGTTCATTTTGAACGCGATCGAGAACACATTTTACAACAAGAACAGGCAGCACGGGAAGAAGCCGAACGCGCCAACCGCATTAAAGACGAATTTTTGGCAATATTGTCCCACGAATTGCGATCGCCGCTCAACCCCATCTTAGGCTGGTCGAAACTGCTGCAAACGGGCAAGTTGAATCCAACCAAAGCGGCTGAGGCATTGAAAACCATCGAGCGCAACGCCAAATTACAATCGCAATTGATCGAGGATTTACTCGATGTATCTCGAATTCTACGTGGAAAACTGACGTTGAATGTTGCTTCAGTAACTTTGGCAACAACAATTTTGGCTGCTCTGGAAACAGTCCAATTGGCTGCGGAAGCCAAGGGGATTGAAATTCAAACCTTCCTAGACCCGAATGTAGGGCAAGTATCAGGTGATACGGGGCGTTTACAGCAAATCGTCTGGAATCTCTTATCCAATGCCGTTAAATTTACCTCCCAGGGGGGACGAGTTGAGGTTAGATTAACACAAATTGCAACAATAGCTCAAATTCAAGTTATCGATACAGGAAAAGGCATTAGTTCTGAATTTTTACCCCATGTATTCGAGCATTTCCGGCAAGAAGACGGAGCCACGACTCGCAAATTTGGCGGATTGGGGTTAGGATTAGCAATCGTCCGTCAACTTGTCGAACTTCACGGTGGTACGGTGGCAGCAGAAAGTGCGGGGGAAGGAAAAGGAGCTACTTTTACTGTGAGATTGCCGTTACTCAAGCAAGTTGGAGAACCCGTAAATAATTATAATGACACTTTACCCCCAATGGAGTCTAAACCACTGGCTGGATTGAGAATTATTGTTGTCGATGATGAGCCGGATTCGCGGGATTTTATTGCTTTTGTTCTCCAACAAGCGGGTGCAGATATTCGACCGATGCCTTCAGCAATCGAAGCACTCAAAGCTATCCAACAGGTTCAACCCCATTTAATCGTCAGCGATATCGGGATGCCGGAGATGGATGGTTATATGATGATTGAGCAAATCCGAAAATTGCCATCACAATGTCGGCATGTTTTGGCGATCGCATTAACTGCCTATGCTGGGGAAGTCAACGAGCGTCAAGTTTTACAAGCCGGATTTCAAAAACACTTAGCCAAACCTGTCGATCCAAACGAGTTAGTTGCCGCTGTAACGCGCTTAGTTATGACTTCAAAAGCGCAGCGCTTCAATTATGTTACTAATTGGTGACGAAAGAGCCGCAATTGAACGCTCCCGTGCCGAAATTGCCGAAAAAGCACAACGAGATGCTATTCCCCGGTTACTTGGTTTAGGATTAACCATCGAACAAGTAGCATCCGCATTAAGTTTATCAGTCGAACAAGTCAATCAATATTTAAAATAATTCAATATAACGGTTGTAGGGGCGCTCTTCTCCCCGCCCTTATTATTTTCGACACATTATATATGAACGATTGTAGAGGCGGGGTCTTTCCGCCCTTATTATTATTCGACACATTATATATGAACGATTGTAGGGGCGCTCTTCTCCCCGCCCTTATTATTTATTATTTGACACATTATACATGAACATTATTTACAGCAGATTGCATTTGCATAAAATACAGTCAGGGCACGATAATATCGTGCCCCTACGGCAATTTCAACTTACGCCCTGTACTCGATTTAGATGAAATCTGCTGTATCTTCCACCAACCGAAATTGTATACCGGACATATCAACAGCACATTTTTTAAATCCCCATTTGCGCCAGAATATCTATTGTCTGTCCCATCAGCATTGTTGCTGCAGGGTGCGTGGCCTCAAATTGCACTACGCTTTCCCTCAGCCCTTCACCCAATCGTTTATACTTTTGTGTTCCCGGATTTTCTTCGTGTTCGAGCGACTCTTGAATATCTACCATCAACTGTTCAAGGGAAGAACGCTTATTTTCATCAACCAACTCTATGTGCTGGAGTTGGCTTTGTAATTGCTGAAGCTTCTCTTCAAGGTCTTGCTTGTTCATTTGAATAGTCCTTTATTGTAGTACCGCGCAGTAAGTATTCTTGCAGGGTAGCATTTTAGAGATTCTAAGCGCAAAGTAATGGCTTTGCAACTTCGTACCCAATATTCGACACGTCAGGTACGAACCAACAGATATTGACCGTTACCAAGAACTTCCCCATTACAACCGTCAAAATATGATATGCACAGAAGCAAATAAAACCTCCACATGCGGCAGAACTTAGCATAATTCATGCCATAATTTAAATCTTTAACTTTTGCTTGATTTTGGTCAAAATTCATCAACCAATTTTTGAGAGTCATTGAGTAGTTAGTACCATTTAAATACCATCGATTAATAGTTTTCAAGTCTGTATTAATCTTTGGTATGACATCATAACTCCACACCCGCATGTTTGGGAAAATATATTTGTCGATAAAAGGATGGGTTATGTTATTAGGCAATGTGGTTGTAATGATGTGAATTAAAACCTTGCCATCATCTTTGAGCATAGAGGCTAGTTTTTGAAATGATTTCGTTAAATTACCTATATGTTCAAACAGCCCAATCGCCAGAATTTTATCAAACTTATTCTCCAAATCAATATCATTAAAATCTTCCTCGTATAGAGTAAATCTATGGCAACCGAGGTAACTGGTCGGGTCTTGCATTTTTTTTCGCATATATTCGCATTGCTCATGGCTCAAATTCAAAGCCGTTACTTGAACATGAGGAAATCGTGCAAGAATGTAATTTGATGCAGAACCCCAACCGCATCCCAAATCTAAAATGTTGTCTCCGTCTTGAATGCCTGCTTTTTCAATTAAGTCATCAAGCATCTGCATTTGGGCTTGTTCAAGGTTGGATGCTCCCTCTTGCCATAAAGCCATCGTGTATTTGGGATATAACAGTGCAGTCTCTTTCAACATGAGACTGAACATTTCTTCAGGTAAATTGTACTGAACCCTCATTAATTCATCTGAACCATCGGCAAGGCGATCGCTTTCTGACAACAGCCATTCATATGGGATTAGAAGAGAAGGAAAATTTTTGTAGCTGATTTGAACAAAGAGATTTAAAAGCGACTTAAGTAAAGAATCAGAAATTTTTAGCCCATTAAGATAAGCCTCTATTCCAGTCATTATAAGCGCATTAAATCCGGTAGTCGCTTTGCGAGTGATTTGATAACTAATTCGGCTTTTATTATTCACATCTCCTACTAAAGGAGTATGTCTTTGGATATCGTTTGGAATGCTAGAAGTCATATATGCAGTCCCGATATTTACATGGTTTTTTATTCTATTTCGTTCATGATAAGCTAAATAAAGTTCAGATTTAATAAAACCAAGCCATTGTATTGAAAATTCATATTTATTTATGAAGCTTAATAACGACGAGAAATCAAACCTTCCTAAAGATTTCAATCATAAACTATTGCGAAAAAGAATATTTATTGCCAGTAAGAGACTTCCAATTAAAAAATTATCCCATCATGAGGGCGCAATGCCTTGCGTCCCTACAGCTTAATTTAGGATTTGGGATAATAGCTTTATTTCCGCCAACATGAGTAAAGATACTTTGCTCTAACTTTATCCCCAATTAATTGGCCATCGTTGATAAAAACTCAAAAAGCGATTGCGGTTGCATGAAAGCAAGATATTGATCCGTGAAGTTTGGAGATAGAAACTCCAGTAACTGTTGATTTTCAACCCAAACCTCAATAACGCTAAAATATCCTTTCCGGTCGCACGTCTTCACATGCCAATCTTCACGCTTTGCAATTTCATGAATTTGAGATTCAGAAATTGGAACTGAGATTGCCGCATGGAAGGCATTGTATTTAGAAGCATGGGGATTTTTACTCAAGCTACTTTCTCCATTACCAGGCATAAATTCAGATCCTGGTGTGAGGACTTCGATCATCGTTCCCTGCGAGTCTAAAGGTAAAACAATGTAGCATCCTGGATGATGGGGAAACTCATGTGCTTTTCCTTGGCATAATTCGGCGAGAACTTGGGCAACATGTTGCGGTTGATTTGCCGCTATCGAAATATGATGAATCATAGTAAAAATCCTGAGTTTGAAAATATTGATGTTGTCAAAATGAAGGGCTTTAGTACCCGCCATTACTTGTAGATTGAGGTTTATCAGTAAACTCATCTAAAAGTCTACACGTTTGCCTTTCCTTAGTTTATGCAACGGGTTTGCTCAAAGTCACACAATTATTTTTAAGGGCAAGAGGTCAATTTCCAACCCGACACGAAACCACATGAAAACCCGAACTATGAGGAATCACTGCACTACTACTATCTACCAACTCAATATCGCCATGACTATCCACAACCCACCCCTGTGCTTCAATAATCGAAGCATTAGTAGCAACAAAATTTTGTATCCGATTTTGACGTGCTGGCAACTTCCCCACAGTGTCCACATCCTCCCCTAACGAAATCCAATCAGCTTGAACGCTGCTACCTTGTAACACCTCAGTCGGATTATCCGACAGACCACCACGTCCAGTCACAATAAATTGACTTTGCTTTGAAGCTACATTTTGCTGACAAGCTTGAGCTAATTTTAGTTCTTGCGGTTCTATCTGTAGTTCAAGTAATCCGCGACTCGTATCAAGATCGAGAGTATTAATCGTGACTACACCATTTAAAGTCGGATTAGCCTGAGAAATCGCTGTAATATCGCTAGTTGGGAGCTTTGAAGGGTCTAACTGATTTGGGCTGCTTGTTCTCAATTGCGTTGCAATGTATCCTCTACTACGCGGTTCGATACCCAAAATGCCTGTAGCATTAATTTGGACTTTACCACCACTACCATCAAAACCATTTGCGGTAATATCATTATTT
>JANNFJ010000409.1:0-2385 GCA_031379725.1 Calothrix sp. OTE_75_metabat_31 | reverse complement strand
TTAAAATGTCAATTACTTATCGTTTAAGAATAGTCGAGGGGACTAGAAACCCGGATTCTTCAAGAATCCGGGTTTCTAATCGCTTAACCGAGTAGTATTGAATTGTTTGCGACTAACAACTTTAAAAACAAAATTTGTTATCTCAAAACCATATAATATTGCCACGAAAATATTGTTTAAGGAAGTATAAAGCTATAATTAAATAAGCAGAACAATAAAGTCATCTGTTCGTGGATATGGTTAACCATGATTTGCTCAAATCTCAACATTAAAAAATATCCACATCAGGCTTTGACCCGATAGTTGAATGTAATTTAGTACAAGCAGAACAGTATCTATATATATCAAGATGATACTTTAGCTTCATAAGCTAAATAACCTTTGAATTAAATAGTAAAAACAACTATGGTTATTGTGCAATGAGCATCCAGCTTGCCCCTATATTCAATTTTTAAGTATATTAGCTTAACTATAAAACAATTTATGTAACGCAATTTATATTTAGAAAGCTGCTTATAGTTACCTTATTAGTCCAAAGAACTCATCCATACTCAGGCAATAAAACTTTATTTTCGCCTACATCATTAATATACTTTGATATAAATTATAAGTTTTTTATATCTGCATGTGTTAATCAAAATTGCAGTCGTAGATTTAATGATATGCATATCATTATTAGCTTGCGTCACTAACTTTTACAAATTTATATATATAAACAAACATTAAAAGAAACTTGTAAAAGTCACAATTAAAACTTTTTTAATTTATCACTTCTTTACAATTCTAGATAACGCCTTGTAAAGTTTTATTTCACGAATGCCCAGGAGAACATAATGCTTGAACTGATTCCCAAGTTAAACGACCACAATCTACCCTATCCCGACACCCTCCACCCTATCGTTGTCCATTTTGTCATTGCGATGGTGCTATTCTCCGTCGTCTGCGACCTAATTGGCTACTTTACTAAAAACCCGCGCTTGTTTGAGGTTAGTTGGTGGAATATGTGTTTGGCAACAGTTGCCATCTTTGTCGCTATTATTTTTGGTCAATTTGAAGCTGGTTTAGCTAAACCTTACGATGTAGTTCAACCGGTATTGAACATGCACACCCTTATTGGCTGGTCGTTGTCTGGAGTCATTGGTGCGATTACAGCTTGGCGTTATGTAATCCGTTTGCGAACTCCCGATAAACTACCAATTCCTTATCTAGGTGTGGGTTTGGTATTAGCAACTCTTGTATTTGTGCAAGTTTATCTTGGTGACGAACTTGTTTGGATATACGGTTTGCATACAGTTCCAGTCGTTGAAGCAATCAAAGAAGGAGTACTGTAAATGAATGGACTGATTGAACAATTACAAAACCAGCTTGGTGCGAATGGGCTTCCCTACATTATTCCTATTCACCCAAATTTGGTTCACCTGACTTTAGGATTATTCATCATTGGTATTACCTTCGATTTCGTTGGAGTGCTATTCCCCCTTCAGCAACCGATTTTCAAGTTTTTAGCACTCCCCGCAGAACGTTCCAACTTCTTTGATGTTGGTTGGTATAACATGCTTGCTTCTGCCATTATTACCTTCTTCACGGTAGCAGCAGGCTTTTACGAAATGATGCTGGCACAACCACCAGTAGATATGAGAAGTGCCTGGGGACTCCAAGCGATGGAAACAATGCTTTGGCACGGAGTCGGTGGTGTTTTCTTGCTTGCTGTGATGGTTGGTATGACCGTTTGGAGAGGATTACAGCGGTTTCATTGGCGTAAAGAACAAGACCGCCAGGTACAGTGGACTTACTTACTTACAGGCGTAGCCATCATGTTTCTTTTATTCTTGCATGGCACATTAGGGGCACAACTTGCAACCGAATTCGGCGTACACAACACAGCAGATTCACTTTTACGCTTGGGTAAAAATCCTAACTTGTTGTTGAAGTAGTTACTTGTCATTTGTCCTTTGTTATGACTTCTAACAACTGACCACTAACCACTGACTACTGACCACTGACTACTGACCATTAACAACTGACCACTAACCATGAAGTATTTGATATTAACTGTTAGTGCGATCGCTAACGCCGTAATCAGCTTATGGATGGGACAGCAGGCTTATTCCTGGTTCCCCGTCCAAGCATCAGCCGAGTCGCATCTGATTGACCAACTGTTTAGTTTTCTCGTGGTCATTGGTTCGTTTATTTTTTTTGGTGTTACAGGAGCCTTACTATACTCAGTTCTGTTCCATCGTGTCGCAGCCAACGATACTAGCGATGGGCCTCCAATCGAAGGAAACGTTACTGTCGAAGTCGTCTGGACAGCAATTCCAATTCTATTAGTTGTCTGGATTGCGAGTTACAGTTACCAAGTCTACGACCAAATGTCGATTCGCGGGC
>JANNFJ010000402.1:0-10836 GCA_031379725.1 Calothrix sp. OTE_75_metabat_31 | reverse complement strand
TTCCCACATAGGGGCACGATGTATCCATTGGTGTCAACTTAACGTGAAACCCTTGTTAAAACTTATAGATCCGGAAGAACCCCACCCTATAGAGCGTAGCGCTTCCCGCAGGGTACCCTACCCGCAGGCGGGGAGGGTACCGAATTTTCCCCTCCCCGCCTGCGGGGAGGGGATTAAGGGGTGGGGTAAAAGAACCGTGGGGTAAGCGTTTGAGCTTAAGTTGACACCAATGGGGGAGACCCCGCCCCTACGTATTAAACCCCTATTCCCCTAGCCGGTGGTGTGCATAAATTCGTCATCAGTTCTTGACGCTGTTTAATCAAAGATTGCGATGGATTCTCTACTTCATAAAGCGACTGTAATGCATCAGACCAAGCACTGAAAGTTTCGGTTTCGGTTTTATGTTTAATTGGGTAGTCCAAAAAGAAGTCGGCTGTTTGTGCGGCAATTTCTTCGGGTGAGGCTTTAGCGGCTTTGAGTTTTTGATTTAATGCTTGCAACTGGGTTTCGACTTTTTGACGTTCTTCAGCTGGCATGACTTGGAATAGTCTCCAATTGGTGACTCCCGATAGCTGCCATTCGTAAGTTTTACCTGCTTCCAAAGATTGTGAAGCGCCATATAATAATTTTTGGTCGGCAATGTTAACAGTTTGCTGCCACAATGCTTTATTACTTCCTTGTTCGCGGACAATTAATTCAACGTTTTGATTTTTGCCTGAATTTTGCCACAAGAATAAAGGACGATCGTGCCACAGTACATACGTATCAATGTAACCGGGTGCGATCGCGCAAACACTATTGACCCCACTGCGGACTGTGTTTGGTCTTTTACGACGTTGCCAAAGCGAGGAAATCCGAAAGGAGAATGTATTTTGGGCAATTTGATTAGTTGATGCAAGAACCTGTTGTAGATTCATGAGATTTTCGTTACTAATTCCCCCTGAAGTAATGATAGTAGGAACAAGCGCAAAGCTTAATAAGGATTTGCGGTAGTTTAATTGAAAATTAAACATGATTTCTTCTCCTTGTAACGGGTAAAACGTAAGCTAGAAAAACTGATGAAGGTAAAAACCAAGGTAGTATAACTGCAAGGGATATATACAGCTGCAATCCGATAATTCCGTAAAATGTCACAGCACCTACTGCACTACTGATTATTTTTAGGTTACCAACTTTGCTTGAATTCGATTGACGCTTCAGTGTAATTACGATGATTTTTCCGAAGATAATCGCAACTCCAATTAGCCAAATGTCCGGAATCGGAATCACTAAATGGCGGGTTAGGAAATGGTGAGTCATGTATGCTAAAGACTCACCACCTGTAAGGGAATCTTGATGCGTCCAATAACTTGTTGCTGAAGGTGCTTGAGCATAATCTGGTTGACCAGGCGCAAACATTAAACGCTCATCGTTGCCTCCAGCTATCAAAACTATCTGGTTGGGAATCAATGGAAACTTATTATTATCTGGTTTTTCAATCAATTTCCAAGCCGGAATCTTGGTATAAACTTGTGTTGGAGGTAGTGAGAAGTCAATTATTGGTTGCAATCCAAAAGCTGGACGCACTTTGACTAAAGCAGCTAAATCACCTTTTTGTGGGTATTTCTGCTCAACCGTATCTAACAGTTGAGTACGTAAATTCGTTGTCCGGGTGGTTTGCGGTTGGGGTAATCCTTTGATTTCCTGCTTGGCTAGCTGCACGAGGGACATTAAATAAGCAATTGGGCAAGCTTGACGGCAGTTGGTATTAGCTTCTGGAAGTTCGACTAAGTTAGGATAAGAATCGACGTATCCTTGTAATGTCCAATCCCATTTATTGATACCTATATTTTCATTTGTACCTACTTCCCGATCGGGTTTATTTGCTGCGGCAAAAACTAGCCACATGTTGGCATCGACAGCACTGCGTACCGCTTTACCTAAATCTTTATCTCCTGTTGGTGGGTCGGTTTGGGGTGCATCAAATAATAAATCGAATCCCACAACCGAAGCATTTAAATTTTTCAACCGTTCTAGTAATTTGGCTACATAACTGCGGTTGAGGGGGTGAAGTTGAGAATTTGGCATTCCCGAACGGTAAATTGATTCGGTGTCAATTTCAACTAATGCAACTGGTGGTGCTTGTTCGGTTGGTATTTGCTGGGTCAGATTGCGGTAAACTGCTTGACTGTAAATCCGTCCATCAAGCATTAAATCCTGAAAGGGTACTAAGGTGCTAATAGCCATAGTTACGGCTAAAGCAATAGCTTCGACAGTATTTGGTAACATTGCCCGTAAGCGCTGTTTCCAGCGAAACGGGGGAATCCGAAATAATTTAGCATCGGGATGACAAAATAACGAGGGTACTAAGTACGATGACGGGTAAGTATGGCTTTTCTCCATACGAAGATATTTTCTTGCTTCTATCAGCGCTTCGTATACGTCAATGTGCGTTGCTAAACTCTGTAAAAATTGCACCAAAAATTCTTGAGCAACACGGTTGTGAATTGGTTCGCGCATCACTACAACTTGACTAAAACCTAAATCAATCAACGAATTAGCAATATTTAACCCACTGCACGAATTAAATATCGCTAATTGAAGTCCGCGTTTTTTCGCTGCACTCAGTTGAGGGGCAATTTCGTTAATCGAAATCGACATTCCTGGGGCAATTCCCAGTTCACCCCCTGTGATTTCTGTTTCGTTACTATGTCCGGCAAAAAACAATACATCCCAACCACGTTCGTCGGCGATCGCATCGCTGATTTGTTGGATGATTTGCATGGGAGTTTGTTCGGGTTGCCAACCCACAAATTGAACTTCTGCAACCCGCAGTAAACCTTTTAAAGCTTCCCGTTCGGCTTGAAAATTTAACCCTGTTTCGTCTCCCAAAATCGCTAAAATCCGAGTTTTTCCCCGGCTGGGCTTTTCCTGACTTGCTCCCACTTCCGCTTTAATGTTTAAAGGTGCGCGGATAATTTGAATTGCTCCTGTGGTGGCAAATTCGTTTCCCAGTTCCCATGCTTCCCAAGGAAAACGGTCTAATTCCATCGGCGCACAGGTTAGAAATAACTGCACAGTCTCGGTTGTACCGGGATTTTTCACTTTCTGACTTGCCTGAGCAATTTGAGCGCGAATATCATATAACTCGGCACTCCGCAACCAGCGATGAAATTCGTACATCAACTTAGTTTCAGCTTTGACGAGTTCTGCGTGCCAGTCAGAAACAGTCAGTCTTGCAACCCCACCACCAATAGCCTGTCCTCGCATTTGGTCGGACTGATAAAAGTAAATATATGCTTGTTGCCACTCTTTATACAAATAAGTCAAAGTCGCTGAATAATTAACCTGTGCCGTTAATTTTTGCCCTTGTCCCCAAGACAAATCGAATAAACAAGTTTGTTCTACTTTTTGCACTTTTAGGTTAAAAATATGTTTCATAGTTCGATTGGGGATTGGTGATTGAGAATTTCTGATTACTGCTGGCGCGCGTTTATTTATTTATTTTTTAATGTATTGAGACTTAATTTATATTAAAATAATTTTTTTTGGGCAATTTTTATTAATTATTTTCATTTTAAAGTTAGAGAGAATAAGAGGCAGAGCCTCTGGTTATGCATTCCCTGGCAGAGCCAGGGAACGAGGAAATGTAAAGCATGATTTTGTCATTTAAATCAGCTATAAACATAAAAATTTACTTTTTTGTACTGCTGGGTTTAGCAAGATTTTAGTTATTTAATTAAGAGGCTGGTTAAATCATCCCTATATTTCTAATTCCAAACCAAATGGCGGAATTTCAAAGATTGCGTCATCATTGGCTGTTACTGTCACCCAAAACCGCTCTCCTAAATTGCCCATAACTTGAGCGTAGATTACTCCCTGACTGGTATCTTGTATTGTGTCAGCAAACAGCACTTCTATTTTATCCCGGATATTTAAATGAAGTTTTGTTGGCATTTTTCCTTGTGGTTGCGAACCTAAAGCTACCAATAATATCCATTCTGGATTTTCCTTACTTTCTGATAGTATCCACGTAATTGCGTACATTCGCAAACTACCAGTTTCACAATTTAAGTCACGGTAAGCACCACGTGCTAGTGAGGGGATGTGAACTCCCTGCTGTTCTAACCCTGTACGAATAAGCTCGAATTCTTCTAAACCACGAAATTGCGATGTAGGGCGTAGTTGCCGAAATTCTGGAAATGGTGGCATTAGTATCCATTCCAATCCTTGGGCTACTGTATCGATTTGATTGCATAACCACAAACCTACATTTATTAAAGGTTGCTGTATGCCATTAAGCAAATCTGGATTATTTAGCAGTGTTATTCCTTCTGCCACTGTCAATAATTTCCAAATCAAGTGAGTTTGTAATTGAGATTGTATCTTAATTAACTTTTGTCGCAGTGCAGTAACTGTGTCAGTTTTGATTGTGGGTGCTACAGGTAACTGAATTGCGGAAGCATCGAGACAGCGGAGATTGAGTAAAAGCAGGTCGGGGTTAGAGTTAAAGCAAGTCGAAGGTAAGGTGTATGTCCAATCGGATTCTACTTCCAAATGCGCTGTTTGTTGATAGCGTTGGTATTGTTCATAGTTCATAAACCCAGATACAGCAAGTTGCTGTATCTCTTCCTGTACTTGTATTAATACGTAGAAATGTGCGGCTAAATTAGGTATATCAAAAACTGCAAATGGAACGCTATATTCTTGGGTTAAATTACTTGCCGGGATGAGACAGACTTTGAAGTCGCCAACTTGAATATTACAAGCGGCGGATAATAAATAAGCATATCCAGGTTGCCAAATCGAAGCCGAGTTACTATTGATTTGTAAGTCGGGTGCGCGTTCTTTTAGCCATTGTTCAAATCCTAATGTGCCTAAAGCAGTAATATAAGCTTGCCAGCGTTGTTGTGGCAATTCAATCGACATGCTTAAATTTACAGCACTTTGTAAATGTTCGGGTAAAATATCGATTCGCGTTTCGTTGAGGAATTGCCAATCGAATAAACCTTCTAAATCGTCAGTTAATGGTTGGTTCATGATATTTTTTCAAGTTTTGACAAAGACGACGAGCAAATAAACTGCGTAAAGGTTGATTACGAACTGGTTTTTTAACCTCTGATTCGGCTTCTTGAATTATGCTTGAAACTTGTTCGTCCAGAATTAACTCAATTTGCTTGTCTAAATCCTCTAATCGCTGGGAATCTGTAAATGATGTCGCAATTTCGAGAACTTTTGAACGCAAAATCAAAATTAACTTTTGTCGAGTATCAGCACGGAATTCACTTAGTTTTAAAAAACGGGTAACTTCGTATTGCTTTTTTAAACCAATTTGGGGTGCAATCTCATTCATTGGTTGTCCTTGACAATGAAGCAGATGCAAAGCGGTAATAAAAAATTGTTCAGTGTTCGGACGCTTGGTTTGGTGCTTTTTTATCAATTCTTCAATAACTAAAGAAAGCGCAGTATCGAAACTTTCTGAAAATTGACTTTGATATAATTTAATAAATTCAAGTTCTTCGGCGTTATCTTCGACCATTTGAGTCCTTTCAACAAGCGGTTGAATTTCTGGTTGGTCGTAAGAAACCGAAGACACCGAACCACCTTGGGCTGTAATGCGGTATTGTCTTAACTTGAGTGCGATCGCATTCAATTGGTTTAAGACTATCGAAGCACTCAATAGCTTACCAGTTCTAGCTTGCAGATCATTCGCAATCCGCGTTAACTGTTCTGGGGTCGGGGGTTGACAGGGTAAAGTCGAACCAGTCAGTCTTTGCTGCAAACGGTCTTCGCGGTAAACTGCATGGTAGCTAACTAATAATTCCCCAGCTTGCTCGATTTCCACCGAGGGTAAACAATACATATCCTTGAGAATTCGTTGCAATTCTTTGAGGTTTGTATCGTTCAAAAGTGCCCAATCGCTTACTAAAAAAACGCCATGTTCAAGTAAAAACCGTTTTAATTCGGGATGCTGCTTGACATAGCGACTTACCCAAGTATTCAACGACCCTTTACTTGGGTCAAATGTCTTCAGTACAGTAGTCGCTAAAGACCGATAAGTACCGTTTACTTTTGGCTGACTGGGTGTTGCCAAGAGAACTTCATCGCCCAACACAATTGGTAATAAATCTTCGCAAGCGAACCCTTTACTTTTGCCAAATTTCATTCCCAAATCTAAGCAAACTTGATAGATTTGGTGCGAAATATAACAGCGCAGGCACAATTCAGCTTCTTTCGCGGAGCGCATTTGCTGCCAAAGTTGACGTTGCACCATTGCATCCGATAGTTCAGCGCTTGGATTTAATGCCGTAAATGATGAATGAAAGTAAGTTTGAGCAGCAACCATAGTCTCAACCCGACGCGAACTCGTAAAATCTAACTTGACAAATTCCCAATATTTTGATAGTACAGCCACAGTATTTTTACTTACTCAAGACCAGTTACCTCCAATTTTTTCACCTCCTTTAAGTAAATGCAATTTGTTCGTCTCTTTACACTCTTATATATCTGGGAGGGTGGACTCATGCAAAGTATGAAAAATTTTTTGTGGATTGTTGATGCTGTTTTTAGGATGGGGTAGGAGTGTGTGGGGTGGGAGTGTCGGATGGGGTGAGGCAGGAGTGTGGGGCGGGGCGGGGCGGGTTTGATGAGATTTTCCGTTTATCTTGGTAGATTGTTGGTTAACCCGCCCTTACGGTTTTGGGTGGCTGGGAGTGTGGGGTGGATTGAGTCCGGGTTTGATGAGATTTAGATTTACCCTAATAGATTGTTGGAAACCTACCCTTACGGTTTGCGGTGGGGTGACAAACTGCAAACCGTATGAAGGAAAGTGAGAAAATATTTTGGGGTTACAACATTGAGTTAAGTGGATTCGCTAAAATATTATGCAGATGCAAACTTCCATCATCAAATTATGCCAGAATCGACTGTTAGCATTAGCCAGACTGCACGTGAGACTTTGTTTCAATTAGCAGAAGTATCCGGTGAATCGGTTCAAGCTATCCTAGATAAAGCTATTGAGAATTACCGTAGAACCGTATTTTTAACTAGCGCTAATCTGGCTTTTGCCACTTTGAGGGCAAATCAGGCAGCGTGGCAAGAAGAACTAAAAGAAAGACAAGATTGGAATTTTACTTTAGCGGACGGGTTGGAGGAATGACAACAGTTTCGAGAGGGGAAGTATGGTTGGTAGACCTCAACCCGACCAGAGGTCATGAGCAGTCCGGTAAACGTCCTTGTTTAGTAATTTCAGTCAATATGTTTAATCAAGGTGCATCTGAACTGATTGTAGTATTACCAATTACCTCTAAAGAAAAAGGGATACCATTCCATGTAGAAATTAACCCGCCAGAGGGAGGGTTAACATTGCGTAGCTTTATTAAGTGTGAAGATGTAAGGTCAATTTCTATCGAGCGATTTGAGAGATGTTTGGGAGTAGCTTCTTTAGAGTCCCTGGGAGCGGTAGAAGATAGATTAAGAATTTTGATGGGCTTGTAAATTGACAGCTATTTACAGTTAATGAGCCATCATAGATTATCAGGGGCACGGCAGTGCCATGCCCCTACTATGCGGTTTATTTACCCTAAAACTGGTGTAAGTAAAAACTACTGGAATCGCGTTAATAACTGTTTGCGGGACATTTTTATATGAAGATGCATATTATTAGCCTGCTTACAGCAGGGTAGCCTGCTGTAAGCCGCTACCGCGTCTATGTTCCAGTTAGCCCCAGGCTTACAGCCTGCGGGCGTTCTATACAGCTTCACATAGAATTGGTATTACATTCTATTTTTCAATTTTCACCCCAACACTCAATTTTGTTGATGAAGAGGAAAAATAATTAATTACCCATTCTCCCAAATGAAAATGGTTTACTTACAGGCTGATTGTTTTCGCTCAATTGTTGGGCAATATTGAGGATAGTCTTTGTCCAAGGATGTTCGGGATAACGCAAACTAAAAATATCGCTACTACCTAGATGAAACATTTCATCGCAAACAGGTAGAACTCCAGCAACTGGGACATTATAAGTCGCTTGAACCTGCTGACGCAATTTTTCATGATTGAGGCTGGCTAATGCTTTATTCACAACTAAAAGCATTTTTGGCACTTCCAATTTACGTGCTACGTCGATTGTAACTGCTGTGCCTTGGTAGTCTTGTTTGTCGGGACGTAAAATTACAACCAATACATCGGAAATAATTGCCGAAAGTAATGTTTCTTCGTTGATTCCAGGGTGAGTATCAATAAATAGGTAATCGAGTTTGAGGCGCTGAATCAGATGGCGGAAACCTTCATTTAGTAAGCGTGCATCATAGCCTTCTCGCAGTATCCGTGAAATTTCCCCTGTTTTGATGCTCGAAGGAATGAGATAGATTTTGCTCCGATTATTGGCAAACCATTTTTGTTTTGTTTGGAAAACATAGCTGACATCGTAGCTGGCAGATTCGATTGCACAACGTCCCCATAAATAATCGTTGAGCGTGTATTTAACCTTAGTTTCATCTAAGCCAAAAGGAACGTGAATCCCTGGTGATTGTATGTCTGTATCGACGATACCAACACGATAACCCGTGCGTGCAATGCAGGTGGCAAGATTAGCGGTAACGTTCGATTTTCCTGTACCGCCTCGGAATGAATGAACTGAGATAATTTTCGGCATAATTTTATTTCCTTGGTTACTTAGATATTATTTGTGTGCTTATTAACCCGCCTGGTAATTACATTCCCAGGCTAATAGCTTAAGTCCATTTAAATGGACTGGTATGTTTGATTTTATTTCCCTAGTCCCTAGTCCCTACTCCCCCTTCCTTCCACTGATTGCGAATTTCTTTGGCATTTCTTTTGAGATTTTGGAAATAATCGCTTTCCTCAATTTCTGCAACTTGATGTTTGATTTGAGTTTGGTCGATTTCTACCCGCAATTGTTTTAATTGTTCAGCTAGTTGCTGTTCGCGGATATAGACTTCGCGCACCATTTTTTCAAATACTCGTCCAAGTTGTCCAAGTTCATCGGTGCGTTGAGAAACGTTAGTTAATCCAGAACCTTCTAATGCTCGAACTTCGGTGGCACTAACTGTATCCCTACTGATTGTTTGGGCAAGTAAAACCATTGGTTTTAAAGGTTGAATAACTCTTTTTTTGAGTAAATAGTTAATAGCAAAAACAACTAGTGCAAAAATACTAGTAAATATATTGATGAATAGAAAAAGTGCTTGACGTGCGTTGTTTGTGACTTCGCTTGCAGGGACATACATAACTTGAGTGCCGATAATTTGGTTTAGTTCCCAGCCGTAACCGTTTTCAGTTCCATATTGTTCAACGTGGCTTTTGGGAGCATTTGCTGGGGTGCTATGGCATTTGAGACAGCGGGGACTTGTGACAGCGAGAGGTTGAGCTATGTAAAATAGTCTATCTCCAGCAAAACTACGGAAACCGGAGAGCGATTTGGCTGTGCGATCGCGTTCAAATTTTTCAACCAATCTTGCCTCAAATCGGTCTGCTCGGTCAGCTAAATTCGTGGGATTTAAAGCTGCATCTTTATACATGAAATCTTTGTACTTCCAATTCTCCTTGAAAGTATCAAATACTTCTCTAGCAACGAAGCTAGGTGTTGTTTCCGGAATAAAGCGGGTTTGCAATTCTGGAGATTGAGTTACTAAAGGCACAATATTTTTAATAGTATAACTCCTGACTGCATTCACCATTTGCATAGCGATTTGCCCACGTTCAGCTATCTCTATTTCGGCTTTTTGCTCCAGTGCTTGCGACAAAGCAAACCCCCCTAGTGCAATTCCACCAATAAAAATCAGTGACAGCATTAACGTAAATTGCGACGCAAGTTTCAGACGACTGAGTTTAAAACGACGTAGCATTTCTCAACTTCCCTAAACAGTCTTTTTTATCTATATATCTGGAGTGTGTTAACTCGTGCAGATTGAAGACCCTCCTCCCTCCAACTAAAGTTGCAGTCGCTTCGATGGATAAAAAGCAATTTCTAAACCGAACTTTCTCCCGATACACAACCATTAGCAGATTTCATACTATGAACACATGAAGCGAAACGAAACGCAGCAAAGGCAGCCGAGACAATCGGGAACAACTTTAAATAAGCTGCTGAAAATAGCTAAATGTAACATTACACAAAATTACTCAATTACGGAGACAAAATCATGAATAACGAAATTAACGCAGTTGAACTTTCCGATTTAGAACTTGATAACGTTGCAGGTGGATTTGGAATCTCGATTGGTGACGGTCAAAATTTAGCCCTCGACACAAGCAGCAGTTTCTCGCAAAAAATGCTCCAAGTTGGTCAATCAACCTTCTCCGGACCTAATGGTAGTGGCACAACAAGCTTGTTCAATGTGAGCGAAATCTTCACCAACGCAAGTCAAAGTTTTGGTCTTGGCAACTAATTTCAAACTCAAGTTTCGATTTTTCAATAATTACTAATCTACATAATCACGGAGAAAACACCATGAATAACGAATTGAACGCAGTTGAACTTTCTGATTTAGAACTCGAAACAGTCGCAGGTGGATTTGCATTCTCGATTGGCGATGGTCAAAGCTTATCACTGGGTACAAATAGCAGCTTTGGACAAAAAATGCTTCAAGTTGGTCAAGCAACTACTTCGGGTCCCGGTGGTAGCGGTACTCAAACCATGATTAGTGCAGGCAGCATATTTACCGATGCATCTCAAGGTTTCGGTTTGGGTAACTAATCTCAAACTCAAGTTTCAATTTTTCAACAATTACTAACCTACACAATCACGGAGAAAACACCATGAATAACGAATTGAACGCAGTTGAACTTTCTGATTTAGAACTCGAAACAGTCGCAGAGATCTGAAGAGAA
>JANNFJ010000377.1:0-2909 GCA_031379725.1 Calothrix sp. OTE_75_metabat_31 | reverse complement strand
AAATACTTTAGTTTTTGTAGCTAAAATTTGGCAGCAAAAATCGAATTACTGCTACACCAATTAATATCAATCCAGCAGCACAAACACCCCTCCATTGACCAATATTCCAACCATAGGAGCCGACAACTGAACCAAGGGATGCACCAAGAAAGGTGGGAATCCAACCAATTTGGGCTGGGCTAGCATGAAAACTTTGGGCGATTTCTGCTAAAATCGGCTGATTGTAATAAAGATTGGCAACAGCAAAACCACAAATAATTGCCATCAACCAAAAGGTTTGAGCTTTCATAGAGATTTGCTTGAGCAATATTTTACTAATTCGCGATCGAGGTGAGTTAACTGTTTATCAATCGTTCCAGGAAGTAAATAAAACAAAGAAATTACTCCATAAATAACCAAGTTTAACGAACTATTTTTCAAAGCTAAAAATGCAGTCAACAAATAACTAACTGGATAGCCGATACTCCAAATTGATGCTTGACGAATAATGCGTCTCTGAATCATATTTTCGCTTTTGATGTATCGATTTAATACGTAAAACCAGAGGACATTATAGACAAAACCTGTAATTGACAAAGATAAACCGTAAAATGCAACTAAAATCGGATATTCTCGGTATTTTCCCACGATTGCTGTTGAGCAAGGAATAAAAGCAACACACATCAGCAAAAACAAGTTAATCGTCAAACTGATGCGGTCAACTCGTTTGATAAAATGAAACAAAGCATGATGGTTAAGCCAAATTACCCCAATCACAATGAAGCTGGTTGCATAGCTGATGATGTGTGGCAAAAGATACAAAAGCTCATTGAAAACCTGTTCAGGTGTCGCATTTCTCAAATCATCAATCCGAATTTCCAATGCTAAAAGTGTGGCAGCAATTGCAAATACACCATCGCTAAAAGCCTCAAAGCGACTCAGACTCATCAATGATGTTTGCTCTTGAATAGAAGTTTGAGACATATTAAAATTTGACATTTCCACTAACAGTAATACGTCGCTGAAGCTGGGGATATTGCTGGTCAGCATAAGTCGCAAAATGAGCAACAGATGCATTATCGCAAATAATCAAATCTCCTACTTGCAGTTTGTGCCGATATACGTATTCTGTCCGGTTGAGATGGCGATTTAAATTTCTAATGATTTTGACGCTCTCATCATGGTCAAGTCCAACAATTCCCACTGTCAAACCCATATTAATGTAAAGTGCTTTACGTCCAGTTTCGGGATGTTTTCGTACTAAGGAATGAACAACCCCATTCCGATGAACTGTTTCTAAATTTTCCACTTGCTCTTTAAGTTGCTCCGGCAAAGTGTCATAGACATGGTACATATTATTAAAGAGAAAGTCTCCACCTTTTTGTGGTGCTTTGAGAAAATAAAATATCGATAGGCTAGTGGGAGTTTCCAAAAATGAACCGTCATGATGCCAATAATGTCCAACATTTAAATAACCATCTTCTTGGCGATTAGAAACGGGAAAGATTTCTGGATATTTTAAATATTGAGGATGGGGGCTAAAGGTTTCAAGTTCGCCAAAGTTGCGGCAAAAAGCTATTTGCTGCTCCACACTCAAGTTTTGATTGCGTAAAACTAATAGCTGGTGTTCAATCAATGTTGACTTGATTTGGGTCAGTACATCAGGCAGAATTAGCTTGGATGCATCAACTCCTGCAATCTCGGCTCCTAGAAATTGTGCGACCGACTTAATCTCAATTGGGGATTTGGTCTGCATTTTAGAGTATTCCAACTTATTTCACCTAATTATCTTATAAAAGTTTTTCAGCTAAATACATAAATAAAATAAGGCTATTTGCCTCAAAAAGTTAAAATAGAAATGTATTTTGAACTTTTGACCTTATATAATGTTATTTATGATTGATAACTCACAAAAGCTACTAGATGACACAAGTTGGCAGATTCTCACAATTCTCCAAGAAAATGCCCGCATTCCCTTTAAAGAACTTGGGCAACGGGTGGGATTGTCATCACCCGCAGTTGCAGAACGGGTACGTCGTTTGGAAGAAACAGGCATTATTACTGGCTACCACGCCGAATTAAATTTAGAAAAACTGGGATTGCCAATTACAGCATTTATTAGTATCAAATCCTTTGGACACCGCTGCGATGAAGTGCGATCGCTCTTGCAACAACGTCCAGAAATTATAGAGTGCGATCGCGTTACAGGTAATGACCATTATCTTGCCAAAGTAGTAGTGACGGACGTTAGTCACTTGGAAGAATTAGTTGATCGCTTTATTCCTTTTGCAACTGTGACGACTTCGATTGTGTTGTCCACCCCGGTTAGCAGACAGGTAATCAATCATAATATTTTTCCTCAGAGGTAGGCTTAAACGCATCTAAATGGTACTTTTTGAAGCATGAAAGTCAGGAAGTGAAGCAATTATTAAGGCGATACTCCGATGGTTCCGAAGCGAAGCGATAAACATACGGTTCAAGGAGCGCGATGTCCCTAAAAATTACTAAATTTCGGGAATTACTGATTTCTTGCTTGTAGATAATATTTTATCGAGTAATAGGTATGAAAAAGTTGCGCTTAGTTACCTTGGTATCGATAACAATAGTATCGCTAACATTAACTAGTTGTTTAAGCACATTAAGGGGACAAAACTTACAAGGTCGTTCGCAATTAATTGTTGAGCTACAAGAAACGCCATCAGTCCCAAAAATTGGTGAGCGCGAACTCGAAGCTGTACAAAAAGTTGTTTCCAATCGCATCAAAGGTCTTGGCGTTTCACAGCCAGTTGTGCAAATTAAGGGAAAAAACCAGATTTTAGTCCAACTGCCAGGAATCAAAGACCCAACGCAAGCGATAAGAATATTAAGTTCTACCGCCCAATTAGAGTTTAAAAAACAAAAACTCGATACAGAAGCTCAACTTTTCGCCC
>JANNFJ010000278.1:0-3874 GCA_031379725.1 Calothrix sp. OTE_75_metabat_31 | reverse complement strand
GAGTTGCTGCGTCAGAAGCGTTTGCAGCTACAACTACGGTATAATCCATTGCGCCTTTTTCTTGCAATGTCTGCACAACGTTGGCAACGGTGGAAGCTTTTTGACCGATAGCAACGTATACGCAAATTACATCTTCGCCCTTTTGGTTGATGATCGTGTCGATTGCGATCGCAGTTTTTCCGGTTTGACGGTCACCAATAATCAACTCGCGCTGTCCACGTCCTACGGGAATCATCGAATCGATAGCGGTGATACCTGTTTGCATCGGTTCGTGTACCGAACGACGCTCAATAATACCAGGTGCCATCGATTCAATTAAGCGGGTTTCGCCGGTTTGAAGATCGCCTTTGCCATCGATAGGACGACCCAAAGCGTCAACAACGCGACCAACTAGCGCATCACCCACAGGAACTTGCGCGATTTTACCTGTTGCGGTAACCGTACTACCTTCTTGGATATTGCGACCTTCACCAAGCAATACTGTACCAACGTTGTCTTCTTCTAAGTTAAAAGCGATACCAATTGTACCGTCTTCAAACTCTAACAATTCGCTTGCCATCGCTTTTTCTAAGCCATAAACGCGAGCGATTCCGTCACCTACTGATAGAACAGTACCAACGTTAGCAACTTTAACCTCTTGGTCGTATTGCTCGATTTGCTGCTGAATAATGCTGCTGATTTCGTCAGGTCTGATTGAAATACTCATGTTTCTATGTTTTTTTTCCTTTGTCAAGTTGAGAGAGTTGGGAGTAGTCAGTGGTCAGTAGTCAGTGGTTAGTAGTCATTAGATGGACTGGAAGAAAGTAGAGGCAGAAAAGACTTTCTCATCTCCCCTATTTCCCTATTCTTTCTACTGCCTACTGCCTACTTCCTACTCCCTAATTTCAAGAACCAGCTAAACGCAAAGAAAGTCGGCGCAATTGACCGCGCAAACTTGCATCAATCACTTGCGAACCAACTTTAATGATGACTCCACCAATTAAATTACTGTCGGTTTTTTTGTCGAGTTCCACTTCACGAGCATTGGTCATGGTAATGACCCTTTCTTTAACTACTCGTTCTTGTTCTTCGCTGAGGGGAACCGCAGAAATTACTTCAGCTAAAACTATTTGGTTGAGTTGGCGTAGTAGCGATAAATACTGCTTACAAATTGCGTCCAGTAAATAAATTCGCTTTCTATCTACCAACAGCATCATGAAATTCCGCAAGTAGCTGTTACTTCCGTCACCTAGTACGCTATTAATGACAGCTTTTTTCTTCTCTGATTCGATAAAAGGATTATCAAAGAAAGTCCGTAACTGCTCGCTTTCACTTAGTAACGCGATTAAACCCCGTGCATCCTCGCCAAAGGCTTCGGTGAGGTTGTTCGATTGGGCTACAGACATCAAGGCCTGTGCGTAAGGTGCAGCAATTTCTTCTGTAGCTACAGCACTTTTCATCTTAACGTCCTCCCAATAATGCGAGGCTGCGGTCAATCAGCGTTTGCTGTGCGTCGTCACCGATACCCGTACTCAGGTCGCTTTCGACTTTATTTAATGCCATAATAACAACTTGTGATCGCAACTGAGCAATTGCGCGATCGCGTTCGCTATTGACATCAGCATTCGCGGTTTCTTTCATTCGTTCAACATCAATCACAGCTTGCGCCAAAATAGCATCTTTGGCTTTTTGAGCGCTTTCTACTGCTGCAAGTCTAATTCTTTCGGCTTCGGCTTGAGCTTGCGCTAGCTTCTGCTGCTGTTCGTCCAGCGCTTTCTTGGCTTCGGCAACTCTCGATTCAGCACTCTTTATTGCTGTTTCAATATTTTCACGACGCGCTTTGAGCGTACTGCCTAAAACTTTTCGCCCGAAAACTAGCAGCACAGTAATAATAATGGCAAGGTTAATTAGGTTTGTGTCAAAAATATTAGTATTTAAACCGAAACCTCCCTCTGCCAATTCTCCTCCGGCGGCGCTAGCTTCCACCATCAAAACTAAAAAACTACCCATGATTTTCTATCCACAACAACGAAGCGCCAAAGCTTTACGTCGAAAATGTCAATTGTTTGTTGTCAATTGTCAGTTGCCAATTGTCAGTTGTCAGTTGTCAGTTGTTAGCTGCTTGTTGCCATTAGACTTTACTTAACATCTAATTACTACTGACTAATAACTAATAACTAATAACCAATGACCACTGACCAATAACCACTGACTAATAACTAATAACTACTGACTAATGACTATTTTTATTAAGTTCGCCCACGAGCGAGATCGGCTCCCAGAAGCTTCTCTAAAATTTGCCGGCTGAGACTATCAACTTCACCTTCTAAAGATGCCAGCGCTTGCTGCTTTGAAACCTCAATTTCTTTCGCTGCTTGCTCTCGTTGTGCTTGAGCTTGGGCTTGAGCATCTGCAATTTTAGAAGCTGCAATCTTTTGAGCGTCGGCTTGAGAAGACGCAATTGCTGTTTGCGATTGTCGTCTTGCTCCTGCTAACTCGGACTCGTACTGCTCTGCTAATCTTTGAGCTTTTTCTAAACGCGCTTGAGCATCTAATTGATTGTCACGGACATAATCATTCCGCTCATCAATTGCTTTTCCCAAAGGTTTATAAAAGGTCGCGTTGAGAATCAATGCCAGTAGCAAAAACTGAATTGCCATTAGAGGTAAAGTCGCATCTAAATCAAACAGCCCTCCCTCTTTAGCAACTTTTTCTACTGCCAATAAAGTAATCCAATGTGTCATGGCTGCCTCTACTAACTATGAAGTTATGAGTTATGAGCTATGAATTGTGAGTTGTGAGTTATGAGTTATGAATTATGAGTTATAAACTTAACTCCTAACTCCTAACTTCTTACTCCTAACTCCTAACTCCTCACTCCTAACTCCTAACTTTTAACTCCTAACTTTTTTTTACGCGAAGGGGTTAGCGAACAGCAATACTAGTGCTACAACTAGACCGTAGATTGTTAACGCTTCCATGAACGCCAAAGAGAGTAACAATGTACCGCGAATTTTACCTTCTGCTTCGGGTTGACGAGCAATACCTTCTACAGCTTGTCCTGCGGCATTACCTTGACCGATTCCAGGCCCAATTGCAGCCAAACCTACAGCAAGAGCAGCAGCCAATACGGAAGCAGCAGCAACTAATGGATCCATGATATTTTTCCTTTTTTTACAATTAGGTGATGGACGATCGAACTTTATCTATTGTCAGTTGTTAATTGTTAATTGTTAATTGTTAGTTGTTAGTTGTCAGTTGTTTTTCTTAATGACAGTCGTTCGTAGTCAGATCGCTCTTTTTCTACTAACGCTTTAACCATTAGATACCCACCATTGACTACTGACTACCAACCATTGACAAGTAACTATTGACAAATGTTGCTAATGATGCTCTTCACCATGATCTTCCATCGCTTCACCGATGTAAGCCGCAGCCAAAGTCGCAAAAATCAAAGCCTGAATTGCACTGGTAAATAAACCCAGAGCCATTACTGGCAGTGGCACAAACAAGGGTACTAAAAGTACGAGTACACCTACCACCAGTTCATCTGCCAAGATGTTACCGAATAAACGGAAACTTAGAGACAGGGGCTTTGTGAAATCTTCAATTATTTTAAATGGCAACATGAATGCCACTGGTTGGACATAGTTACCAAAGTAACCCAATCCTTTTTTGCTAAATCCAGCGTAAAAATACGCCAAGGATGTCAACAATGCCAAAGCAACAGTTGTGTTGATGTCAGCAGTTGGAGCGCCAAGTTCACCTTCAGGCAAATGAATCAGCTTGAAAGGAATAAGTGCCCCTGACCAATTTGACACAAAAATGAACAAAAACAAAGTGCCGATAAAAGGTACCCAAGGGCGATATTCTTTCTCGCCAATTTGGTTCTTTG
>JANNFJ010000259.1:0-2036 GCA_031379725.1 Calothrix sp. OTE_75_metabat_31 | reverse complement strand
GTTACATGTAACGTCTCTACATTGTTTTCTGGAGATGTCTATTAACCACTTTTTCTAATTTGGATTTGACCCCATGACTTGTTCGAGGAGTGCAACCACATCGCTACGACTAAGCTTTTCCTTGCCGTGTGCGATCGCATCCAAAGTCCCATGAGCCAATGTCAAAGGAATTTGACAAAAATCTAACGCTGGACTGTTGCCTAAAGATGCATTATAAGCATCGGCTAACGCTAAATTCCGACGTGCGTAAGCTTGCATTTTATCTGCATCCCAACCTTTGGGGAAAAAGCTAACTCCACGAGTCGAATCTTCTCGGTGATTGCGAATAATATTTACAGCTTGCAACCCCCGACCAAATCCGATTGCCTGGGTGCGGTTAGTTTGCGTACCATCGTACCAACCCCACAAATCAGATAATAACAACCCAACTGCACCCGCAACTCCAAAGGTGTAACGGTCTAAATCCGACTCATCCTCTATTCTCCAATTTTGTTCTGCCCAATATGCCATGCGGTCTGACATTGCCGCTGTTGCATCCCAAATTCGAGGGGCAATCGTTTCGGGTGCAAGAATCAGCCATTCCCGAATTCGCAGCGTCACTTCTGGCAATACATTTTCGTATCCACTAAATCCATCGCCAAAAGCATCGACTGCAAACCCATCGACACCCGCTTGTAAAGTCAGACTAATCGAACGTAATAACTTCGCTTTAATGGCGTTATCAAGTTCGGGGTCATCTTCGATTTGGTCAATAGCACGCATACACAAATATGCTGAAGCTACCGCTTCTTGCAAACCTCGTGGCAAACGCACGATGGGAATATAAAAAGTTCGGCTAGTTTCTTTTAATAACTCTAAAGCATCTGTGCGTAAGTCCATTCGTTATACTCCTCTAGTTAATTCCCACACTTGTCGCTTATAGCTTTGGCGAATATACTGTATTTATATTTAACTAAAACATAAGCAATCCAAATTGCATTTTATTTTTTGGGAATTTTGGTATTCCCACATACAAACACAATCGTCAAAAGTTATAACCATAATTTCTGTATTGAAAATCGAAACATGACTGATTTAAACATTAAGTAAAACCATTATTATTAAGACGTAAGAGGTATTACTTCATATTTTTTTTAATTTTAGGTATAATTGTCTCTTCACTAATTTAACAACAGCGATTATCATTAATTTGTTTGCAATTAGAATAAAAAATCATGGTTAGAAAAATTTAGAACTTTTCGCAGTTTCTAAATTTAATCTGTAAAAAGCTTTTGTTTTACTAACATTTGAGCCGTTTAAAGCTTTGTAACTGACTTGATCCAACCAGCTTTTACTTAGAAATGTAACAATACTTGATGTAGCGCCAGCCAATTAATTTTTTAAACAATTTACCGCCTATTTTGTCAATAATGTGATAAAATAACAAGCTTTTGTAAAATAAAACAAGCTGCTGCATAAAACAAGTCATTGTAATACAAAAAGGTATATTAAATAATCAAATTAACTCCTGTACTGACTAATATTTTTTACAAAAGTTTTTCCGAGCATATCATATTTCAGAGTAATTTTAGTACATGAAATTTGAAGTTGCTGATTATACTATAGTTTTTAACTAAGTAAAATTATGTTTGTGGCTTTCAATAACATTGACACCAACAATTGCATGAGATATTCCACAATTATTAGTAAGTTATACGGTCAAATTTATGTATAAATAATTGCGATTATATAATCTTGTAAAATCAGTAGTAAATAATTTAAGTTTCTAGAAACCCAGTTCATACAAGAAACTGGGCTTTTATGCTTATACCAAATTATGAAATTACCACGTTGGGTGACAATTACTGGTAGTAAATTAAGCTAACAGTGCTTGATAGCGACCGAGTGCTAACAAAGGAAAGTATTGTTGGTACAAGTGATACTTCAGGTAAAAATGACCGGGGAAACCAGTACCAGTAAAATCATCTTCATTCCAAGTGCCGTCGGATTGCTGAGTCGAAACCAAATAGTCAACCCCCCGTAGAATAGTTTGTTTG